>JACQZE010000003.1:0-300000 GCA_016207885.1 Nitrospirota bacterium
CTGACAGTCAGGTATGCCGTCGTTATTGCCGTCAAAGTTCATATCGCTGCCGTCAGGCCCCTGCTCCTGTGTGTCGGCAACCCCGTCAGTGTCAAAGGGCGTATCAAAAAGAAGTACAGTTTCGCCGGTAAGGATACACGGCCTTCTCGACCAGTCGCTGTCAGGGCATAGCGTGGCGTCATACTCCCTGCTGTTGTATCTCTTTCTCACACCTATCATTGAATCAGGAGCGGATGTTATGTTTACCGTATCTCTGTTGCCCGTTTCAAGTATAAAGTCATACAGGCCGTTGCCTGTTATCGTATCGTTGTTGAATGTGAAGGTAGAGACTTCAGTGAGGTCAGCATCCGAGTTGATCGTCACTCCCCCTCCGTTAGATACGTTCGGGTATCCGCTGCATATATCCGGAGCTATGTTCCCTGTGATGGTGTTGCCCTGTGAATTGAATATTGTCTGCGCGTTGTAATACGGATTGCCCGGATCACGGGCATGCTCTGTCCCTATGTAGACACCTGCCCCTGCTGCCGCTTCGTTGCCGGATATGGTGTTGTTCAAAAGCGTGATGCTGTTTCTGCTGAAGCCGTTTGTTATGACTCCGATGCCTCCGGCATATGCAGGCCCGCCGAAGTCGTTATTCTGCACGAAACAGCCGTCAGTCTTGTTGTTCGTTATGGCGTTGTTCGATATGGTGGCTATGCTGCCGTTGTCATTCCCGTCGCTATAGAAGAATACACCTGCGCCGAACCTTGCCGTGTTGTCATGGATGTTGTTGCCATTTATTGTTGCGGTAATGGTCGTCCCCCATCCGTACGGCCTGAAGAGGATCGCACCGCTGTCATAGTCTGCATGGTTTCCGTATATCTCGTTATCAGTCAGTATCACCTCGATGTCTTCGTTTTGTGACATTACGACAAGCGCCCCGCCATCTGCGTAATCACCGGCCGCCAGGTTGTTTCTTAATATATTATTATGGAGTGTCAGCTTGATCCTGTTCTGCCTGCTGTCGTTGATTGCGTATATGCCTCCGCCGAAGCCTGATCGTCCGTTTTGAATAGTGATGCCTTGAATGGTAAGATCGAGGCCTGGTGTGGCGACCTGCGGGTTGATATGAAACACCCTGCCTGTATCGCTTCCGTCTATAACAGTAAGTGACGGGTCATCGCTTCTTGTCTCTGAATCAAAGTTCCACCCGCCTTCTAAGGTCAATGCCCCTCCATTAGGAACATTGAGCTGCTCAAAGTATGTCCCCTGTTCTATGAAGATAGAGTCACCGGGATGTGAGGCGTTTATAGCTGACTGTATGGCCTGATATTCATCAGGCACACAGCGGATAGAGGACGGGGTGCATACTGAAGGCAGTTCAACACATGTTGCTGAACAGCTCTTGTCAGCATTCATGGTAACTATCCCGTCAGCACAGTCAGCATCGCCGCTCCAGCCGGATATCAAATATCCCGCATTTGGTGCTGCGTTAAGTGTTACAGCAGTTCCTTCATCATATGCCTCTGAACAGTCTGCTCCGCAGTTGATGCCGGAAGGGGAGCTTGTAACAGTTCCGCATGCTGAAGTGACGGTCAATGTATGATTAGGCATAAATGCGGCGGTTACGGACTTATCTGTGGTCATGGCTACGATGCATGTGCCTGTGCCCGAACACCCGCTGCCGCTCCAGCCTGTGAATGCAGAGCCGGCCGAGGGCGTTGCTGTGAATGTGACAAAGGTCATATAGTTAAGTGTCTCAGTACAGTCGCCTCCGCAGTCAATGCCTGATGGTGAACTTGTAACTGTTCCGCTTCCTGTGCCGGTCTTGGTGACTGTTAAAGAGTAAGTGCTAAGTGGTGTAAATGTGGCTGATACAGATTTATTATCATCAATTAAAACCAGATATGTTTCGACGTTTGTGGAGTTGTTGGTAAGAGTTTTTATGCTGCCGGATCTTCTTGAACCTGGATTAACAAGGTTCTTGATGTTTTCCACCCAGCTTGTAATTTTATTTAAACCTGCACTTACAGGATTCCCGGTGTTCTCCACCCAGCCAGCAAATTTCCATCCCGGCTGCGGCACTGCTGTAAGTGTTACATATGTGTTGCCTGGAAATTGTTCATCGCAGTCACTTGAACATTGAATTTCCGGCAGCTCACCTGTCGCAGTATTATTGCCAACCATTTTCACGGAACCATTGCCAACTATCTCAACACTGAGGGCTTTTGCGAATATAGCTGTAACGATTTTGTCTGAATTCATTGTAATAATACAATTGCCTTTTCCGCTGCAATCGTCAAACCAACGATAAAAAAACCAGTCGTACCAGGGCTCAGCCCATAAAGTGACCACTGTACCTTCAGGATAATCCTCTTCACAATCACCAGCGCCACCGCCGCAATCGATTCCCTCTGGATCACTGATAACCTGGCCGACAACTCCGCGGTATATCTCAAGATGGTAATGCTTCTGCACTTCTGTGAATGTGGCGGTAGCATCAGTATAAGATGAAACAGTTATTATGCAATTGCCTGTGCCTGAACATCCCCCGCCTGACCAGCCATTGAATACAGACCACTTATCCGGAGTTGCCGTAAGTGTGATTGTTGTGCCGTTATTCACTGTTGCCGAACAATCGGAGCCGCAATAGATATCTCCTCCGCTGGCAATGACACCACTGCCGGTGCCGGTTATTTTGACATTTATAGTGCTCATGTCCTTAGAGGAGGAGTTAGTGGAATACTGAAGGTAATCGTATGGAAAAGCCTCATCCCCGCTATAAATAATATGTGCATTATTTGACGAATCAATATTTAATGAGGGGGGAGCAGAATAATAGCCATTAGTTCCGATCTCTTCCGCAACCCAATTTCCGGATAATGTAGAGGCGTACAACGGAACACTAAGGGATCCCACAACCCGATAGCCGGCAGCGTGAAAGCGGTTAAGTGAGTCTATTTTAATGGAACCCCACCACCCTGTAATGCCCGTAGTTTCTTTATGCCACGAGCCGGCGGAATAATACGCGTGGGTTAAAGCATTGGGTTGAGCAGTCCCGGTATAGTAAAAAATGTGCGGCGCATTAAAGGAATCAAGTAACATGAATATCTTCTTTATATTAAGTGTGCTTTCAATAGTAGATGCAGACCAGGTTCCTGATGAATTGGTTGCGTATGTTATGTCTCTCGAATTGTTTACTGAAGCGATGTGAACCTTGCCTAAGGCGTCTACTGCTAATGCTAATGACGTTAAATAATAGGTGCTGTCGCAGATAGTGTTTGTGTTTTCTTTAACTATCGCACCGTTTATCTCTGTAGCATAGACTAAGCAGTAAGGGTATTGTTTGGCAAAATAGAGTATATGCGGCTTATCTGAGGAGTCAATGACAAGCTGGCCGCCTTGATACTCGCCATTTAATGCTATATTTTTGTTAAGCCATCCCCCGGTAGAAGTTTTTTTAATATATCGAAGATCGTAAGATAGATCACTGACAAGAATGCCGGGGGTTTTTAATGAGTCCACTGCTATTACAGGAGCAATCGCGCCACCTCCCCCACCTAAATTTTTTAAACTCCAGGCTCCGGAGGCATTAGTCATATATTTAAGGGCAGGCAAGGGAGAATTTGCGTCGTCTATGTAAACGATGTGTAATTTGTCGGAGGAGTCTATAACACTCTGTGCATAGAAGTGAACTTTAACGCTCGCATCAAGGGTCTCTGTTCTCCAGACAGAGGGCGGAATGAATCTTGCGGTGACATTCTTGTCCTCGTTCATTTGAATACTGCATTCTCCTATATCGCTGCAAGCGCCTCCCCATCCGCTGAATAGCCATCCTGCAGATGGACTTGCCATCAGTTTTACCGTTGTCCCCTCAGCATAGCTCTGGGTACAATCACTGCCGCAATAAATTCCGTTAAAGTTCCAGGCAGCACCTTCTCCAACAGTGTTTACGGTGAGGGTGTGGAATATTTGTGTTGCCGATACAAATGTTGCCTTAACAGACTTTCCGGCATTCATTGTGACCTGACAAGTTCCTGTCCCGCTACAGCCGCTTCCTGACCAGCCTGTAAAAACATAACCTGCGCCGGGTAGGGCAGATAAAGCAACAACGGTGTTTACAGGATAAATCTCAGAACAGTCGGATCCGCAGTCTATGCCATTAGGAATGCTTTTTACAGAGCCTGTCCCTGCAATCCCCACACTCAGTAAATGGTCATTGGATGCCTGAGAAAGAAATGCATATTTTAAAGACATATAATTTCCGTCATAGTAACTTACGTGGATATTATCGGATGAATCCACTGCCATTGATGCTAACTTAAGATAAGACCCTATAATTTTGTCATCAACAACACCTGAAACCCATGCTCCTGTAACATTTGAAATATATTTGATTGACCCTTGTTGATACACAGTTCCATCCTGATATAGGATGTGAACATTATCAGATGGGTCAAGAACAATTTTAGGATGTCTTATATTATCGTTGCTGGATGATGTTTCGGGGAATGTCTCGCTTGTCCAGGCATCATTCTTTTTTACTGTATGCTGAAGGATTTTAGTGGTTATAGATGGAATTCCGCTCTTGAGGTAGACAAAATGAACATTATCATAAGAGTCGAGAGCCATGTCAAACCTGCCCTCATAGCTGTTTCCAACCTGTTCACTTACCCATTCGCCTACGGCATTAGTTATATGCATTATCATGAAGGTGCCGGACGTAGTGGAAATAAAGCCGATATGGACATTATCCAGGCTGTCAATAGCTATCTTGGAACTACCTGCTCCGGAATAAAGTATCTTATGCGTCCAGGCCCCGGTCGCATTTGTCACATAAGCCAGGCATTGAGGAGAGGAGGAAGCTGTGTATTTGCAACTATAGCTGATATGGACTTTGCCGGATGAGTCCAAAGCTATAGATGATTCCCCCGATATTTGTATGGCACTCTCTTTAATATCAACATTTTCAATCACCCATTTTCCATAAGCATTAGTTGCATATTTAGGGATTCTACTTCCTGAATCATAGTAACTGATGTGGACATAACCGTACCTGTCAACGGCAATTGAGGTTGCATCAGGAGAATAAACATGTGACAGGTTATCAATCACCTCTTTCCTCCATGTGCCGGAGGCATTTGAGGCATATGAAAGTTTGCCAAAAGTGGTATTTTTGCCGTCAGCAGAATTTATGTAACTGATATGAACATGTCCAGACGAATCAACAGCTATTGAATTACTGTTTCCGGAGCTGCTTCCGCTGTCAGCAAGCGAACCTGCCCAATTCCCGGAATGATTAGTAAGGTAGTTAAGTTTATTAGTTTCTCCGAACTTTGTTGAAACGTAAGCGGTGTGAACCTTGCCTGAGTTGTCAAGCGTCATTGAACATGAACCATATGGATTTATTGCGCCATTGGCAATAAGTTCAGTTGTCCAGGAACCGGAAGAATTGGTCACGTGTTTAATGGTTCCCGTATCCATTAATAAGAAATGGAGCTTGCCTGAAGGATCAAGACTGTTTCCTGATATATTTACACTGCTGGACTGGCCGGATAATGCATATTCCTTGATCCATGCCCCTGTCCGGTTGTTTGCGTAGACAAAATTTCTGGCCAAACCATCAGTTGTGTCAAGATATATAACGTGAGCCTTGTTTGAGCTGTCAATTGTGATTGACGGACTTCCAACATTGCCGCTGTTGTCTATGGTTGTAATATTCCAAAGGCCGGAGCTGTTAGTGGCATATTTCAGAATATCATCAATGTACATATCCAGATAAGCAATGTGTATCTTACCTGATGAATCAACTGCTATAGAACTCTGCCAGCCTGTCCTGCCGGTGTCAATGGTCTTGAAAACCCATGAGCCTGAGGCATTGGTTGCATACTTGAGATTTAAAGTGTATGAATGGTCACCGTTAATATCCACTGTGTCAATTGTCTCCCTATAGCTGATATGAGCTTTGCCTGCGGAATCGACAGCTATAGAAAGATCATTTCCCGATTTGACAACAGATTCTACTGTCCATGCACCGGATTTATTAGTTGCGTATAAAATCCCTGAGTCACGAGAGGGGAAAACGATGTGGAGATTGTCATCAGCATCCAGCGTAAAAGATATATCCATGGAAGAAGAGTATAGGCCTGCAACAGGATGGTCATAGATAGTTTCATAATGCCACTCATTGCCGTTGAAATAGGCATGATATAGACTATCTGCGCCATAAACAATATGAGGAATGCCATCACTGTCAACAGCGATTGCATGTTTGCTTATGTTCTGGAAAAATCTCGGGTCGTCTACAACTTCTGTTGTCCACGCTGCATCTGAGCGTTGCGGAAGAACAAATACCGCAGCCAACAAAAAGGCCAGAAGCATACTCTGTTTTATGAAATATTTCATTTTTGGTTAGCCTCCGGTAGAAGTTAAGTTTCAGTTCTTTTCATTTATCCTTTTTCCTGTTAAAAAAGATCATCATCGATATAAGACCGACGAATATAATTGATAACTTCGGATACTGCACACCATAAACCACCGGTGTAAGAGCGATCCTTGTGGTCACTCTTAATGAGTCATGCCTGCTGATGTAATCAGCTATCGGCGGGGAATTTTTGTAATAAAAACTTACAAATGCCTTTCCAATATAATTTGTCAAAAGATAACTATCCCTGAAATTCCTGAGAGCCATGACCTCAGGATCAAGATAGCTGCCGTATGCAGCTGTGGCTATGAAACATCCACCGCCGCCTCCGCCACCCGAACTGCTGCCGGATGATCCGCTGTCTGAACTTACACCCGGCCCGCCCTGATCTATTACTGTTCCATCAGCAATGAGGTCGTCATCACCCCTCTGGCCGTCAACAAAGTGTAACGTGATGATATTGCCGTTTATCTCAGCGCCTGTTGTGCCGTCATACATAAACTCATACCAGTGAGGTGAGGTGTTATCAGGTGTCGGGCCGTATTTGAAATATGTATTTACGTCAGCGCTCTCAATATATAAGGTCAATGTTGTAGCTCCGCCCGGTGTCAGGCCGATTATAGTGAAATCAAGGAAGCCGTATGGGAAGTCTGCGTCAGGCGCGTCATCTGGCGATGGATTGCCGTTTGCAGATACGTTGCTCAGAACTATCCCGTCAGGTGTTGCAAGTGTCACATAGTTTTGAGTATCAGCCGTGTAAAGAGACGCGACATTTCCCTGCTCAGAGTCAGGCGTGCCGTCATTGTTCCCGTCAAAGTTCGGATCGTTTGCGTCAGGCCCCTGTTCATTGATGTCAGGCACGCCGTCATCTTCATTGTCGAAATTAGACGGTGTCGCAAGGAATGCATGCCTTTCACCGTTATATGTTCCGTAACCTACGATCTGGCCTTTGTCATTTATTTCATATGCGTCTTCCAATCTCCATGGAGAACCCGCAGGCAAAAAGTAATTGAGCTTCTGCACCCCGTTGTCCTGGCTCCAGACAAATGCATGGTTCTCAAAAGGTATGCATGAACTGCTGCTTCCACTAACTACTATTTCTCCATCACCATTTATTATCCCACCACCAGATTCTAAACAAATACCATCCCCGGTGCTCGCCTGGCCGACTATCTGGCCGATATTATTCAGCCTCCTTATATTTAACGGCTCATTATCAAACAGGACTTCAATGCCAGCTGTTTTCTGCCACGCGAAACTGGTATAAGTTTGATTGGAACTAAAACTAAATATGGACCAGGAAGAAAAGTCATCCCCTACAACCAGGCCGTTATCATTTATATCTTTGGCATTGCTGCTGTTATAACCCTGTAAAGGCTCAAGGTCTGTCATGCCATTTATTTCATCCCACACATAAGCATGACCAGAAAGGTCATTTGCACAGATACAATCAGAGCAGTTAATAGGGCAATTGTACATTGAAGTGAAACCAACAATCTGGCCGGCCTCATTTATCGCCGCAGCTGAAGCTGTATAATTTCCTGCATAAAGAGGAAGCTCCCGCATCCCGTTTATCTCATTCCATATAAATGGATTACCCCATAGTCCGCCGCCTATATCCCCAACTACATGACCTGAATTATTGATGTCATTAGCGCTGCTGCTTACACCCGATGTGCCGATATCCTGCATCCCGTTTATCCTGTCCCATAAGAAAGCATGCCCTGTTGTGCCGCTTATTCTTGAATAACCAACCACCTGACCTGAATCATTAATAGCGTTTGCCTGACTGTATATAACACCAAGGTTCCCGAGATCCTGTATGCCGTTTGTCCTGTCCCATATAAAGGCATGACGCTTTCCGGTATCAGCGCTGTTGTATGATATCCCGACAACCTGCCCCAGCTTATTAACCCCATACGCCTCACTTCTGTTATCACCGGGCAATACGCCTATGTCGGTGATAACATATGATAGAGATGATGTGAAGGTTGCCGTAACATTTCTATCAGCATCCATTACTACTGCGCAATCGCCTGTTCCGGCGCAGTCTCCTGACCATCCGGCAAACTCCCATCCTGTTGCAGCCGCAGCAACCAGTGCAGCAGAATGACCTGCATTCATATCATATGTCTCACTGCAGTCAGCTCCGCAATCAATGCCAGCTTGAACGCTGGTAACTGTACCGCCCCCGACAACCTCAACATCAAGTGTTGCTATCTCAATAAAGATAGCTGTGACATGCCTGTCGGCATCCATTGATAACCCGCAAAAAGGGGTAATGGCGCCTGTGCAGTCACCGCTCCATCCGGCAAACTCCCATCCCGGGTCTGAAATGGCTGATAGAAATTCCAAGTTAATGCCGCCAACCTGACTGAAAATCTCACTGCAGTCATTGCCGCAATCTATTCCAGAACTTGTCACCCTTCCATTGCCGACAACATCAACAGAAAGAGTTACATCAGGCAGTTGTGTGAAATTGGCGGAGACAGACTTATTAGTGGTCATGGCTACGATGCATGTGCCTGTGCCGGAGCAACCGCTTCCGTTCCAGCCTGTGAATGCCGAGCCTGCCGCAGGTGTGGCTGTGAAAGTGACAAACGTCATATAGTTAAGCGTCTCAGAGCAGTCGTTTCCGCAGTTGATGCCAGAGGGGGAACTTGTCACAGTTCCGCTTCCTGTGCCTGATTTTGTGACTGTCAGATCATTTGTGTTAAGCGTAAATGCGGCGGTGACCGATTTTGCAGCGGTTATGCTGACAATGCATGTGCCTGTGCCTGAACATCCGCTCCCGCTCCAGCCCGTGAACGAAGAGCCTGTCAACGGCGTTGCCATGAGTGTGACAGATGTGCCGGAGTTAATAGTTTCAGTGCAGTCGCTTCCGCAGTCAATACCTGATGGGGAACTCGTAACCATGCCACTTCCTGTGCCTGTCTTTGTGACGGTTAAAGCATATATATTAGATCCGCAGGTGGCGGTGACAGACTTGTTAGCAGTCATATTCACCATGCATATACCTGTACCTGTGCATCCACTGCCGCTCCAGCCGGCAAAAGTTGAGCCTGTGTAAGGTGTGAAAGAGAGAGCTACTGTTGTGCCGTAATTATATGTTTGTGGACAGGTATAACCTGCAACAGCTACGCAAGCTTGGCCCTGATTACCCGGCGGATTGTACATTATTGTGCCGCATTGAGAAGAAAGGGTCAGAGTGTATGTGTTAAGTGCGAACGTGGCTGTGACAGATTTTGCAGCATTCATCGTGACAATGCATGTCCCTGTGCCGCTGCATCCGCCTCCGCTCCAGCCTGTGAATGAGTAACCCGTAGAAGTAGTTGCAGTGAGAGTTACCGCTGTGCCGTAATTGAAATTTTCAGGGCAAACAGCGTTCATGCCCGGAGAAGAGCTGCAGTTAATACCCGGCGGATTGCTTGTTATTGTACCTCCTGACGTAGTTTCAACGATCAGGCTATATGTGTTAAGTGCAAATGATGCTGTGACGGATTTATCCGAAGTCATGCTAATTACACATACGCCTGTGCCTGTACATCCTCCGCTCCAGCTTGTGAATGTAGAGCCTGTTGTCGGAGCTGCTACAAGGGTTACATTAGTACCGTTGGGAAATTGTCCGGAGCATGTTGTTGGGCCGCAAATTAAACCGGCAGGAGAACTTCCTACCGTTCCGCTTCCAGAGCCCGCGAGGTTAACTGAAAGAGTGTAAGTGTCCGCACTCTGCCATACAGACGGCCCGCCTGCAAGAGGATTATTTACCCATGGATCAGTGCAGAGAACTCCGGGATTGGTTATTGCAACATCCGCACAGTTCCAAGATTTGGAAGTACTGAAGGGGCCGTCACAATTATAATCACAGTACTCCAGACTGCCGTTATTTTGATGTATGGAAGAATCAGTAATAATCTTCTGGCCCGTACCTTCATCAAGCTTCCAATAGCTTAGCAGACCGGCGTTTCCCATTCCGCACTGACCTGTGCCTGGAACCAGTTCCGCAGTCTTGCAAGCAACAATATCAGCCATTGACCTCGCAGTGCCCCAGAAACGCAGATCATCAATAATAAGCTGGCTTTTAACATTGGGGCTTGGCATACTGGGTATCCCCCACAGAGCCGGCCCGATAGTCGGCGACCTTGCAATCATCTCATATGAATTTCCTAGCGATTCAAGCTGTCTACTTCCTACTGTCCCGCAATCTCCATAAACCCCATTAACATAAATATCCATATGAGGTGACTGTGCCCGGGCACCTATCGAACCCGCAGCAGTACAATCTGCGTGAGCATTAGGGCCGGTTGAATGATCCTCTTTAGTAAATACAGCTGCCATATGTGTCCATATGTTGGGTGCAGCTGCAGTTCCAGCAGGAGCCCTGACCATGTATGCTGTGGCTACGTCTGGGTACTTTACTGCAAAATTTGCTCTTCCTGATGCCCACCAGATATTAAAGCCTACAACGTCTTCTCCGCGGCCAAAAATATTGTGAATTCCAGGTGAATTATTTAATGCAGGGTATAAACCATATATCCAAGCTTCAATCGTAAACTCCATACCAGCCATGCTTGGGATACTTTGGCCAAGAGCCACATAGCCTACCTCAGGTGATGTCCCGGTATTTGGAGGGTTAATACTGAAGTCTGTTGCCCAATCCCCGTTGTCTACGGGTGCTGAAAAGGCGGGCAGGGAAAAGCCGAATAACAGCGCCAATGCGAAGATCGGCAGGATAAAACTCTTCATAAAGAACAGGGTAAATAACTTTTCTCTTTTCACAATGCTCTCCTTATATTTTTATGGTTATATATTTAATTAAACTCTTATAAGGCAGAATCCGTGCCATTATTGAGGCAAACAAAATTTACGCTAATAAATTAAAGGGATATGGAGCCATGCTCCGGCAAATCCCCTTAGGTCAAAGGATGCAAGGTTTCTTTACGGAATCTGGTAAAAAAAGTGCAACAGACTGTAATAAAGCAATTATTCTTAGTTGCAACCATTGTGTTGAAAGCAAGAATCCTTGCATCCCTTATCAGGCTCGTTCTTCTTCAAGCACTTACCCGGCGATTAAATGTAAGAAACACTTTCAGTCAATTCATTACTAACTATTATCTGCTTCTTCTCGTTGTGTAAAAAACTACCGATGCAATAAAAACAAAGAAGATCAACGCTGTCTTCGGATACTTCACCCCATAGACCACCGGAGTGAGAGCGATTCTTGTTGTAACCTTTAAGCCTTCATGCCTGCTGATATAATCAGCTATCGGCGGGGAATTCTTGTAATAGAAACTTACAAACGCATTGCCGATATAATTTGTCAAAAGATAGTTATCCCTGAACTTTCTCAGAACCATGACCTCAGGATCAAGATAACTGCCGTATGCAGCAGTGGCTATGAAACATCCTCCTCCGCTGCTGCCTCCACTACTACTACCTGTCTCCGGACTCGGTTCTTCTACCGGAACTGCCTCTGGAGTCTGTTCTACCCCAGGCCCTCCCTGGTCTATTATTGTTCCATCAGCAATGAGATCATCATCACCCTTTTGCCCGTCAACAAAATGAAGTGTAATAATATTGCCGTTTATCTCAGCGCCTGTTGTGCCGTCATACATAAACTCATACCAGTGAGCTGTATGGTTATCCGGTGTGGGGCCGTACTTGTAATATGTGAGAAGTGTCGGCCCGTCTGTGTAAATGGTCACAGTCACGCTTCCTGAGACATTATCAATCTTAAATTCAAAGAATCCGTACGGGAAGTCATGTGCGGGCGCATCAGCAGGTGAAGGGTTTTCAGTCACCTTAAGGTCTCTCAGCACTGTGCCGGCAGGAGATGCAAAGGTTACATATTTGTAAATATCCTTGTAAATATACAATGACTTGACATTGTCCTGCTGGCAATCAGAGACGCCGTCATTATTGCCGTCAAAGCCCAACGTGCGGATACCCTCTTTCTCTCTAAGAAGGTCTTTACCCGACATCTTTAAGCCCTGAACAAGACCCGGCGCTGTTGTGGCATGCATAAGGGTGGAGTAACATCCCATATTTTTCTTGTAGCTGATATGCACGTCATCGGATGAGTCAATCGCAATCGCCCCACCACCTCCCTGTCCCCAGACATCATCAACTACATCAACAAGCTCTGTGATCCATGAACCTGAGCTGTTTGTGCTATATAACAGATCTGTTTGATTAGTATGATAAATATGGCTATTGCCTGAAGAATCTAAAGCTATTGATGTAAACTGGCCGACGTTTTCATTGCTATCAACCACATTAATCACCCATGAGCCGGAGGTGTTTTTCGCATATTTCAAAATTTTTACCGAAGAACCTGTAACGTACCCCATATAACTAAAATGCACCTTATCCTGTGAATCAATTGCTATCGAGTTATAGGCGCCCGCAGTTACTTCGCTGTCCACTGTCTCTGTCACCCATGTACCAGATGCATTTGATGCATGCTTCAAACCTAACCGCGAGATGCTATAACCTATATGAATCTTATCCAGTGAATCAACAGCTATCGAGACGCTACCTGCTGAACCTGGCTCCTCCAATATCTCTGTCACCCATGAGCCGGTGGCATTCGTCATGTACTTTAAAGATCCCGGACTTTCATAATAAACCACATACGCGTTATCAAGCGAATCTATCGCAATAGCATTAGAGTATCCGGTATTTATATTACCATCCAGCGTCTCAGCAACCCATGAACCCGAGGCATTTGATGCATACTTGAGTGTTCTGCTGGAATAATTCTGGTAAGTGATATGTATCTTGCCTGATGAATCAATTGCCATTGAAGTGTCTGTCGACCAGGTTCCGAGATTACTGTCAACAGTCTCAACAATCCATGCACCTGAAGCGTTTGTCGCATACATAAGTTTCTCGCTCGGATATCCTTTGTAATAGCTGATATGCAGGCTGCCTGATGGATCAATAGCTATTGAATTGAAATCGCCAATGACTGTATCACTGTCAATAGGTTCTGTTATCCACTTGCCGATCGCCTCAAATGTCACAGGTATGGACTCGTCCTGGCTTATGGTCACAGCACAGCTTGACATCCCGCTGCAATGCCCGGCCCAGTCACTCACAAGCACCCATCCGTCAGCAGGTACAGCAGTAAGTGTGACTGTTGTGCCTTTTTCATAACGTTCGCTGCAGTCGCTGCCGCAGTTGATACCTGAGATATTGCTTGTTACAGTGCCATTGCCATTTTTAACCACTTCAAGGTTAGCATCTGTCCTGAGAGAAAAGTTGCCAGTAACATTTGTATCGCTATCCATCGTTACCACACATGTACTTGATGAACCGCTGCATGCCCCGCTCCAGCCAGTAAATATCCAGCCGGGATCATAAGTTGTTGTAGCTGTAAGTGTTACGGCAGTGCCCAGAGCATAAAGCCTGGAACAAGATACTGAACCGCAGTTTATTATTTGTGCAGGATTGGGATTAATATTAATACTGCCTGTGCCGCTTTGAGTGACAGTAAGTAACGCATGTGTATAGGTAAAATCGGCATTGACAGACTTATCTGTGGTCATGGCTACAATGCATGTGCCTGTGCCTGAGCATCCGCTTCCGCTCCAGCCCGTGAATGTCGTGCCTGTTGCAGGAGTTGCCGTGAAAGTGACAAACGTGAGGTAGTTTAGCGCCTCGGTACAGTCGCTTCCGCAATTGATGCCCGAAGGAGAGCTCGTTACTGTTCCGCTTCCGGTGCCTGTCTTACTGACCGTCAAATTATAAAGTGAAGAGGAAAGCGTAAATGTAGCAGTGACAGATTTTGCAGAAGTAATGGCTACAGTGCATGTGCCTGTGCCTGAACATCCGCTCCCGCTCCAGCCCGTGAATGTAGAGCCTGTTACAGGTACTGCTATGAGAGTGACAGATGTGCCTGAGCTGTATGTCTCTGAACAATCTGATCCGCAATTGATTCCAGATGGAGAACTCGTAACTGTTCCGCTTCCTGTGCCTGTCTTGCTGACGGTCAAATTATAAGATGAAGAGATAGATGAAAATGTAGCTGTAACAGATTTTGCAGAAGTCATGGCTAAAGTGCATGTGCCTGTGCCTGAACATCCGCTTCCGCTCCAGCCTGTGAATGTAAAGCCTGTTGCAGGAGTTGCTGTGAGAGTGACAGATGTGCCTGAGCTATATGTCTCTGAACAATCTGATCCACAGTTTATACCTGCTGGATTACTTGTAATACTGCCTGTGCCGTTTTTAGTGACAGTAAGAATTGGAATTTGAAGCTGGGTAAAATTGGCATAAACGACTTTGTCACTATTCATTGTTACGATACATGCCCCTGAACCGCTGCAGTTACCGCTCCAGCCTGTAAATGTAGCGCCTGTCATAGGCGTGGCTGTCAGCGTGACCGCTGTGACCTCAGCATAAAACTCAGAGCAGTCAGCCCCGCAGTCTATACCCGCAGGAACACTTGAAGTACTGCCACTGCCGTAATTTCTGACATTTAATACCGGGATGATCCCTCTGAACCTTACACTGACAGATTTAAATCCATCCATTGTGAGGATACAATCACCTGCGCCAAAGCCATCACAATCACCACCCCAACTAAATGTATAACCAGGATATGGAGTAACAGTTAAAGTAACCTCAGTGCCGTAAGGAAAACCCATACTACAGTCGCCCAGCGGGCAGTTAATACCTGAAGGAGTACTTGTCACTATGCCTTGAATATTATAAATAGAAATAGCAATCTCCTGAAGCTTAATGAAATTGGGAATAACGTTTGTATCGCCATTCATCGTAACGACACAATTACCCGAACCGCTGCATGCCCCGCTCCAATTGCTGAATGACCAACCGGCTTCAGGTGTGGCCATCAGGGTAACCGCTGTGCCCTGAGCATAAAACTCAGAGCAGTCAGCACCGCAGGCTATACCTGCAGGAGTGCTTGCAACACTGCCGAAGCGGTTTTTTGTGACACTGAGGTTCGGATTGATCCCGTTAAAATTGGCAGTAACGCTTATGTCACTATTCATCGTTACAATACATTCACCGGAACCGCTGCAGTCGCCGCTCCAGCCTGTGAATGCCCAGCCTGCACCCGGTGTGGCTGAAAGTGTTACTGTACTGCCTATAGCATAAAATCCATAGCAGTCAGAACCGCAGTCAATACCTGTAGGAGCGCTTGTTACGTTCCCTGTCCCTGTTCTGGTTACCGTCAAGGCAAAGCCGCTTCCACCGGACCTCTCATATGCTCCCATATCCGGCGAAGCGCCATTTACTCTGGGGTTGCCATCTATGTCAGTCAACGGCAATCCGGGTGCGCTGCTGCTGCCTTTATCTATTACAGGAGAACCGTTCTGCAGAGAATATATCCCATAGGTTGGATCGAGAAAGAGCGGGGCTATGTTATTAAGATTGCTCGGTTCAACAGGAGTAGGGACACAACCTGTGCTCCACTCAAAGTCATTGTTGTGGATGTTTGCTACGTTGACATATATATAAAGGTCATTACACTGATAATCAGCACTGTTGTTCCAGATAAGATTATTATAGATATCAGCTGTTCCTATGGTGCCGTAGTATTTGGCAATTTGTACCCCACCGCTTTCATAATCTGCGTAATTACCGGTTATCGTATTATTTATTAAAGTGACTTTTGAAATAGTTCCCCTTACTTCAGAAATGGATATTCCGCCGCCTTCATAACCAGAGGTGTTGTTGCTGATGATATTACTAATAACGTTTACAGTAGAGATAGTCCCAGAAATTAAGATCCCACCGGCATCATAACCAGAGGTATTACTGCTGATGATATTATTGATAACGTTTACAGTAATGATAGTCCCCAAGCCGCTGGAAATTAAGATCCCACCGCCATTATAACCAGCACTGTTATTTATAATTATATTGTTATTCAGAGTAACTGTATTCATACTCGTAGTATCACTAGAAATATACATACCTGCGCCGTCATCATTACCGTTCTGAACAGTAATCCCTTCCACTGTTAGGTCAGTGCTGTTGTTTTTGCCATATAATGTTAGAACTCTCCCGTTATTACCGCCGTCCAGCACTGTATTGGCAGGGCTAATCACCCTTGTGGCGCAGCCGGTGGTATAGCCGCCTTTTATAATAAGGTCATATGCTTCAGTAGAAGCAAATGTAAAATGACCTGCATAATACCCCTGAATGATCTGAACTGTATCGTCCTTACTGTTACTTTGAGCAGCGCTCAGAGCTGCCTGCAATTCTGCAGCAGTGCTTACACACACCACTTGTTCAACTGCATAGGATGTGTTTAACAACAGGCCAAAGAAAATAACAGCAGAAATAGTAACCATCCCTAAAAATTTCTTAAACATGACTCCTCCATAATTCGTTCTTAGTTATTAAATTTTGGTTAACATTGTTTATTTAAAAATGCATTCTAAATGCCTGAGCCATATTCACCGAACGTTCACACATATGATTATTAAAGAAAATTATAGTTTTATTGCCAGATTATTACAAGATAAATATTTGATTAGCATTTAGATAAGTTACTGGCTAATAATGATTATAAATTACCGCCATTGTCGGTTTGAAATTTCATAACCTGAGATGTAAATTTGCTTTTCCTGACATAGGTTATAATTAACCTATGGATTTCACAAACAAACTCCGTCAGGCCCCCACTTCTCCCGGCATCTATATAATGAAAGGGGCGAAGGAGAAGACGATCTATGTCGGAAAGGCGAAGAACCTCAGCAACAGGCTCAGGTCATACTTTCAGAAGTCCGCGGCGCTTGATAACCGCAAGGCTAAGATGGTCGAGGAGATCAGGGACTTTGAATATATCGTTACGGAGAACGAGATAGAGGCGCTTGCGCTTGAGGCAAACTTCATAAAGCAGTTCAAGCCGAAGTTCAACATAATCCTGCGCGACGACAAGAACTACCCGTACCTCAAGCTCACTTTGAACGAGACATGGCCGAGGCTCGAAGTCGTTAGAAAGATAGATAAGGACGGTTCGCTCTATTTCGGCCCGTATGTAGTTTCAGGAATTATGCGGGAGATGCTCAAGTTCATAGAGCACAGCTTTCCGATCAGGCCCTGCAGGTATAATCTTGATAAACCTATGAGGCCATGTGTCCAGCACCAGATGTCCAAATGCCTCGCGCCATGCGACAAGTCAAGGCGCTCAGACAAAGACCATGACCTTTATATGAAGACGGTGAATGAGGTGAAGTTCTTTCTCATGGGCGAGAAGAAGGAGCTCTTATCAAGCCTTCATCACAGGATGGCGTCCCTTTCCGGCGAGCAGAGGTATGAAGAGGCAGCGCAGGTCAGGGATACTTTGAGCAATATAGAAAGGGCATGGGAGTCGCAGCGCGTCATCGCACCGGAGCTTGGAGATATGGACGTCATCGGACTCTTCAAGGAAGATAACGAGGCGCTCGTCTTTATGCTCTTTATAAGGCACGGACAGGTCATAGGGCAGAAAGACTTCTTCCTGAAGAACACAGACGACATTGAGGAGGCCGAACTTATATCAAGCTTCATTGAGCAGTTCTATTCAAAGGAGTTAATCATCCCGCCGAGGATAGTCATTCCAATCAATGCTGACCTTAAGGTTGAGAAAGAGTGGCTTACTAATAAGAGGGGCAAAGCTGTCAGCCTCTCATACGCAAGAGGAGAGCACGAAAAGAAGGTGCTCAATATGGCAAATGAGAACGCACTATTTGCGCTTAGCAAACACAAAGACAGGAAGGTTGACACAACGCTTCTCTCTCTGAAAGAGCTTCTGAAATTAAAGAATCTCCCGCAAAGGATAGAGGCGGTCGATATATCAAACATCTCAGGCTCTGAGGCGGTCGGCGCTTTTGTGGTGTGGGAGGACGGCGAGTTTATCAAAGACGATTACAGGGCCTATAAGATAAGAACTGTGAAAGGCATCGATGACTTTGCGATGATGGAGGAAGTTATCAAAAGGCATATGAAGGCCTTTGCAGAAGAAGACAGAGAGATGCCGCAGCTTATACTTATTGACGGCGGCAAGGGACAGCTTAAGTCTGCGATGAACGCAATGAAAGAGCTTGACGTTTCTTTTGATATAGCCGCAATAGCAAAGGCAAAGACCGTTAAAGATAAACAGGAGCCGGACAGAATATTTTTGCCCGGCAGGAGAGACGCTATCCCATTAGACCCTTTCATGCCGTCAACTCATCTTCTTCAGAGAATACGCGATGAGGTTCACCGTTTTGTAATAACCTTTCATAAGAAACTCCGGACAAAGAGGACGCTCAGATCCCCGCTTGAAGATATAAAGGGCATCGGCAAGACAAGAAGGCTTGCGCTCCTGAGGCATTTCGGCGGCCTTGATGCGATAAGAAAGGCATCGGTTGAAGAGATAGCCGGGCTGAAGGGGATGAACAGGAAGATTGCGGAGCTGATAAAGACATCACTCAAACAATCCCCTCTTTGACAACCAACAGTAGGTGCTTTAAGCAAGAGGGGCAAGGGGAGATTTTACAATTTAAAAATCCCCCTCAATCCCCCTTTGTTTAAGTGGGAAGAAAACCCGACAAGATATGAATATAAACGAGCTGAGAAAGATAGGCAAAAGATTGATAACAGAGATACCGCCGCTTCTTGATGAACTCCGAAAGGGAGAACCCATCGGCAAAGGCGCGGGCGGTGACAAGACCTTTCCGATAGATAAAAAGGCAGAGGACATAATAATCGAAGAGGTTGAGAGATCAAATAAGCCGATAACAATTATATCTGAAGAGTGCGGGGTGAAAGAGATAAACGGCGGCGGGCAGAGGCTGCTCATCGACCCGATAGACGGAAGCAGGAACGCCATAAGCGGGGTTGCGCTATTTTCAACATCTATCGCGCTTGTCCAGGGCGACATGGTTGGAGAAACGTCCATCGGATACATCATAAACCTGACGAGCTGTGACGAGTACTGGGCGATAAAAGGTGAGGGAAGTTTTTTGAACAACCGGCAGATAAGCACACAGCAGGATGATGACATGAAGGCGATCGCCTATGAGACGCAGACTCCAAGAATTGATATACCAAAGATCATGCCTCTGATTTCGCTCTACAACAGGGCAAGATGCTTCGGCTCCACAGCTCTGGACATGGCGTTCCTCGCGCAGGGCGCATTGAGCACATTCATAATCCCGTACCCGACAAGGAGCTTTGATATGGCTGCCGGTTATCTTCTTGTAAAAGAGGCAGGCGGCGTCATAACAGGCCTTGATGGAAATGATATAGGCAAGACTGTCATCGGCGTAAACAGAACCACCCCGCTCCTTGTTTCCGCAAATATGAAACTGCATAATAAGGCGTTAGAAGCATTAAGAAATAAATAATGAGCAAGACAAGGAAAGCAAATAAAACATTCTACAAAGACGGAATCCGCTTTGAATGCCGGGGCTCGGGAAGATGCTGCACATCAAGGGGTGTCTATGGATTTATATATCTCAACCTTGAAGAGAGAAGGCGGCTTGCGGAGCATCTCGGAACCTCCACGCTTCAGTTCACAAAAAGATACTGTGACAAACTGCACGGCTATTTCCATCTCAAAGAGCCGGACAAAGACTGCCGTTTTCTTATAGATAAAAAGTGCACGGTCTATGAGGCGCGGCCGCTTCAGTGCAGAACATGGCCCTTCTGGCCTGAGAATATGAATGCCAAGGCATGGGAGAGTGAGGTAGCGCCGTTCTGCGCCGGGGTTGGAAAGGGAAGGCTTTATACTGCCGAAGAGATCAAAGAGATACTTGATAAACATAAGGAATAGATAATAACGATGAATATGGAAAGTTCACATGAATATATTAATGATTTTATATATCTTGTAATACGGCCTGATAAAAGCAGTGGCGAAAAGACGTTGCTTTATTGTTCGGGTGTTAATTACGACCGTTTTTATCCGATCACAAAAGGCCGCCACCGCGCCTGCGCAAACCCTGCAATGCGCGGGCTTCAGCTTACGAACCTGGAGATCAGCGCGCTCGCGATCTCAAAGGGCGCGACTCCAAAAGCGGTCAAAGAAAATCTCTGCACAGGAACCGCTCCGACAAAAGAGTTCTGGCATACAGAACGCCTGCTGATAGAGAATGCGCCTGAGTCACTGCCCGATGAGATGATAGAATACGGGGTCATCACGCTCATGAAGAAATTCATACATGCCATGCTGCTTGAGGATACCCCGCCTGATAAACTGCTCACACCTGATGAGCTTCAGGTTTTTCTTTATTCCATGTGCGATAAATACGGCACGCAGGGAAGATAAAATAAGAATATGCCAGACAAAAGGAGAAGGTCATGAAATTGCCGGAGTATATAACTGTTAAAGAAGTAAGAAGGGTCTGCAAAAAACTTGGTTTGAGAGACTGGTCAGCACTGACAGAGCCGAATATCACAAAAGCAGAAGCAGCAGTGATACTTAAAGCCGTTAACACTCAAAAGATGGATATCCCTCTTGAGGACTTCATGCAGGGATTGGAAGTCGAACTTGAACACGGCACGAGATATGAAGACGCGAATGTCACCAACAACCATCCTGTCATAACCGGGAAGATAGTTTTAGCACATCTTAAAGAGAGCATGGATTACTACAAAAGGATCGATGTCGCTGAGATAGAGGGCGACCTGTTGCAGGCTATCTTAGCCAAAGACATCAAGAAGATAGAATCTAAATATAAAAAGCTCATCAAAGCGCAAAAAGCGCTGAATCAGGCTGTTGCCAGACAGATGAAGTGAATTAAGACATTGTTAAGACTGACTGAACTCAAACTCCCGTTCGATCATCCTGTAGAAGAGCTAAGAGCTGCTATTATCAGGAGGCTCGGCATCTCTGATGCTGACCTTATTAACTACACTATCTTTCGGCGGGGCGTTGATGCGCGCAAACCGTACGCAATTTTATTCGTATATACGCTGGATATTGAAGTTCGCAATGAAGCAGTGGTGCTTGAGAGGTTCAATAAAGATCCGCATCTCAGGCAAGCTCCGGACATCAGTTATCATTTTGTCGCTCATGCTCCCAAGACACCCTCTTCACGTCCGGTCATAGTCGGCACAGGGCCCGCCGGGCTCTTCGCAGGGCTGATACTCGCGCAGTCAGGTTTTCGTCCGCTGATACTGGAGCGGGGCAAGGCAGTTCGCGAGCGCACTAAAGACACTTTTGAGCTTTGGCGCAAGGGCGTACTTCATCCGGAATCTAATGTGCAGTTTGGCGAAGGCGGGGCAGGGACATTCTCTGACGGCAAGCTGCATACACAGATCAGAGATCCGAAGCATTATGGCAGAAAAGTGTTAGAGGAATTCGTCAAGGCAGGCGCGCCTCCTGAGATACTTTATGTGAGCAAACCCCACATCGGCACATTCCGCCTCGTCGGGATAGTTGAGAAGATGCGGGCGACAATACAATCTCTGGGCGGCGAGATCCGCTTTGAGAGCCGTGTGGACGACATTAAGATCAAGGACGGACAGGTGAGTGGCGTGACACTGGCAGGTGGTGAAGATATCGCAACCGATCATCTCATACTCGCGATCGGGCACAGCGCGCGCGACACCTTTGAGATGATCCATAGAAATGGTATTTATATCGAGCCTAAACCTTTCTCTATCGGATTGCGTATCGAGCATCCGCAGTCGCTCATAGACCAAAACCGCCATGGCAAGAGCGTAAACAACCCTCTTCTCGGGGCAGCAGATTATAAACTGGTTTATCACGCAAGCAACGGCCGTTCGGTCTACACCTTCTGCATGTGCCCCGGAGGAAAGGTAGTTGCGGCAGCCTCTGAACCCGGTCGGGTTGTGACAAACGGCATGAGCCAATATTCGCGCAATGACAGCAACGCAAACAGCGCCATAGTTGTGGGCATCTCACCTGAGGACTATCCGGACGGCCCGCTTGGGGGTATGGAGTTTCAAAGGTTCTGGGAATCGCGCGCATTTGAACTTGGCGGAAGCAATTACCAGGCGCCTGCGCAACTTGTCGGTGATTTTCTGGCCTGCCTACCGGCAGGCAAACCTTCTACCAAATTAGGCACGGTGCAGCCCTCATACGCACCCGGTGTTCATCTCTGCGATCTAAACACAGCCCTGCCGGATTACGCTGTGGCTGCGATACGCGAGGCTTTGCCTGCATTCGCAAAACAGATCAAAGGATTTGATCTTGTAGATGCCGTGCTGACCGGGGTTGAGACGCGAACCTCTTCGCCGATACGTATCAAACGGAATGACGATGACCTGCAAAGCGTAAACACAAAAGGCTTATATCCCGCAGGAGAAGGCGCAGGTTATGCGGGCGGAATACTCTCTTCTGCCGTGGATGGGATCAAGGTTGCGGAGGCAGTTGCCTTGAGCATGATGGGCTGATTTCATTCGAACAAAACCTATGGCCGAACTTACAGAGCGTATATAATATTAAGATTTATTAGTGTCATTCTGGCTTGTCCAGAATCGTTCTAAAAAGATTCTGGACAAGCCAGAATGACAGATACATCAATGGAGACATTTTGGATCTAATAATAAGCAAACTGCGGATACACGTTGAGAAAGACGGGATAGATGAATACATAAAAGCCGCTTCAGAAAAACTTGGGCTAAGTAATGACAGCATAAGGCTCACTAAGATACTGAGCAAGTCACTTAACATAAGCAATAAAGAAGCATTCTACTATGAACTGTCAATTGTTGTAAGTCTTCCTGAAAGCTTCGACAACAAAGCAAACCTTCCCCTATACACTGAGAAGATAACGCCTCACAAAAACCCGATCACCACCAAAGAGAGGCCAATCATAATAGGCTTCGGCCCTGCAGGAATTTTCGCGGCTCTTGAGCTTATCGAACATGGGATAAAACCCTTGATATTTGAAAGAGGCAAAAAAATAGAAGATCGTTCAATTGATGTTCAGAGATTCATTAAAGAGCGGAAGCTTGACCATGAATCCAATATCCAGTTCGGCGAAGGCGGCGCAGGGTCATACTCTGACGGAAAGCTCTTTGCGAGGATAAAGAATTCGTATGCCGCAAACAAAGTACTGGATACATTTATTAAGTTCGGAGCGCCTGAAGAGATCGGCTACATCCGCAAGCCGCACCTTGGGACAGACGTCTTGTGCAGGATCGTGAAGAACATCAGGAACTATATTCTCGATAGAGGCGGTGAGATACACTATGGTTCAAAGATGACCAACCTGATCATTGCAGACGGCAGAGCATCAGGCGTTGTGATAAACGGTGGTACAGAATATCGTTCTTCAATGATATTCATTGCGCTCGGACATTCCGCACGTGATACATTTGAGATGATCTATGGAAAAGGTGTTGCCATGGAGCAGAAGCAGATATTCGTCGGCACAAGAATAGAGCACCCTGTTGAGATCATAAACCTCATGAGATATGAAGATAAATATAAGGACTATCCGAAGATCGGAGCCGCGCTTTATTCCCTTAACTACACCGACAAAAAAACAGGACGAGGTGTCTACACATTCTGCATGTGCCCCGGAGGCGAGGTGGTGAATGCTTCATCTGAAGACGGCATGCTGGTCGTGAACGGCATGAGCTACGCAAGCAGGTCATCGCAATTCTCAAATTCAGCTATCGTCGCAACGTGCCATACGAATGATTACGGATCAACCCATCCTTTGGCAGGCATTGAGTTCCAGAAAGCTATCGAGCGGAAGGCGTTTGATGCAGGAGGTCGAGATTGGAAAGTCCCTGCACAGAACCTGATAGATTTTCTGAACGGGAAGATATCTTCCAACCTGAATAAAAATTCCTACAAGATGGGCGCTGAACCTGTTCCCATGAATACGATTCTCCCGGGCTTCATCAACGAGGCGCTCTTGATCGCGTTCAATCACTGGAGAGAAGATTATCCGTTATTTGTCTCAGAACATGCAATATTGTTGGGCGCTGAAACAAGAACTTCCTCTCCTGTAAGAATTATGCGCAATGAAAAATATGAGTCAGTAAATATAAAGAACCTCTACCCTATCGGCGAAGGCGCAGGCTACGCAGGCGGCATAACGAGTTCAGCCGCTGATGCGATAAAGGCTGTGGAGTGCAGCTTGAAGGCATATTCATAGTTGTATTTGCTTACTCATACAACTATAATTTTCTTATTCCAGAAAATACGGGCGACAGTCTTTTAATTATCAGGCGAAGAATATCACCATGAAAGAATTTCTTGCGGCAGTATTTGGTCCCTCGGTTCAAGGTTTAGTACGCAGCCTCAGATTCTGCGCAGCGGCAGTTGCCCTGCATGGGATGCTCCTTTGGATCTCTACTGCAATTAAGTCTCTTTTCCCCGGCTTATTCGAACTGATAGGAGAAGTTTTTTTCTGGGTCATGGCGGTTCCTGCCTTGATCCTCAGCAGCCCCTTCACCTCTGTTCTTTGGAAGTTCGGGTTAATGAATGCCCCAGGATGGTTCGCATGGCCGAAGCCGATGGGCATTGCCCTCGCATATATGATATGGATTGCTGTTCTTATCGGCCTGGCTCAGGCAGTTCAACTGTGGATAAACAAAAATTAACTTGCCTGACGATGTGAGTTAAAGAGGCAGAGTTGTGCTTGTATTTTCCCATTCACACAACTATACTTTTCTTGTTACAAAAATACTAACAGCTGTCTAATAATTATTGGGCTAAGAAATCAAACATGAAACATTGGCTCATTTTTCGCTTGTCGGCAATGATCAGTATCTGTCTTGCATTGGTATCATTAGCGGGAGCAGAAACTCCTCCCGCCTGCGCTGTCCCAGGGCACGTGATCCGTTGGGAAGCAAGCTACTGTATGTTCCTTTCAGAGACAGACGACCTTGAGTTGGAATCTGTCCAGCAGTGTATGTCGCACTTCTCACTTCCGGGTTATGACGCCGGCATGAGTGAATGCGATCAGAAGACCTTACTGCGAAGAAAGCTCTGTGAACTGTTTATCGCAAGTCAATATTTCGAGGGTTCTCTTGAGGACTGTGAGAAATCCGAGAAAACAATTCCCACATTCGTGAGCAAAGATGATTAACGTTAAGAATACCGGCCAATCAAAAACAGGGGGTACAGTATGAGCAGTTTACCGAAATGTCCTAAATGCAGTTCAGAATACACTTACGAAGACGGAACTTTGTATGTCTGTCCGGAATGCGCACATGAATGGCCGCAAGATCCTATCGCAGAGAGCGCTGATGATAAACTTGTTGTTCATGATGCCTATGGAAATGTACTTCAAGACGGTGACGCCGTTACAGTGATCAAAGATCTGAAAGTAAAGGGGTCTTCATCGGTGGTCAAGGTCGGCACCAAAGTAAAAAGCATCCGCCTCGTCGAAGGCGACCATGATATCGACTGCAAGATCGACGGCATTGGAGCGATGAAGCTGAAATCAGAATTTGTAAAGAAGGCATAATGGTTAATGAATTGGTTTATAATGATCTACGCCGCCTGATATCAGAAAGCCGGCCTATATAAACATTTAAATGCATGGAGGTGTTATGGGAACAGCATCTATTATTTTGCTTATCATTGTGTCAGTCGTCGTACTTCTTGTAATTTATTGTATCGGCCTTTATAACAATCTGATCAAGTTAAGAAACATCTTTAAGAACGCCTTTGCGCAGATCGATGTTCAGCTTAAAAGGCGCTATGACCTGATACCGAATCTTGTAGAGACTGCCAAAGGATATCTGAAACATGAAAGAGAGACCCTCGAAGCTGTCATAGCCGCAAGAAACCAGGCAGCCTCTGCGTCACAAAAAGCCTCTGCTGATCCTGCTGACCCGAATGCCATAGCCGGACTGATGGGAGCTGAAAATATGCTGACCAGCACCCTGAACAAGCTCTTTGCGCTGGTTGAATCGTATCCTGACCTAAAGGCAAACCAGAACATGATGCAGTTGAGCGAAGAACTCACATCTACCGAGAACAAGATCTCATTTGCGCGTCAGGCCTTTAATGATGCAGTGATGCGGTTCAATACCGCCATAGAGGTCTTCCCTGCCGTGATGATTGCAAGTGCTTTCAACTTCATGCCCGCAACACTTCTTGAGATAGAGAAAACTGAGGAACGCCAGGCGCCAAAGGTCTCCTTCAGCTAACACTCCTGATGACATGAAGGATTTTTTCTACAGACAGGATGAGGCAAGAAAGAAGACTGCCAAGCTGATCATTCTCTTTGCGGCATCTATCCTCTTTACCGTCTTCTTCGTTTATATCGCCATAACAGCAGTCCATCAGTTCACATACTATCTTAAACATTATAAGAACATGAGTGATGCCCCGGTATTCTGGAGCACCATCAGGTTTATCACGGTCTCTATAATCACTACAGGCATAATTATCGGCGGGGCTATCTATAAGATAAAGGACCTGAAGAGCGGAGGCCGGAAGGTTGCCGAGATGCTTGGCGGCAGGCGTATAGTACACGGGTCAACAGACCTTATGGAAAAGAAGCTTATAAATGTCGTTGAGGAGATGGCAATAGCATCCGGCATCCCAGTGCCTGATATATATATTATGGATGACGAGGGAGGCATTAACGCCTTTGCATCAGGCTTCAATACTCAAGACGCTGTGATCTGTGTAACAAAAGGCAGCATCACCCTTCTGAGCCGCGACGAGCTTCAGGGAGTAATAGCCCACGAGTTCAGCCATATCTTCAATGGCGACACGCTGATCAATATCCGTTTGATCGGTTTACTGCACGGCATACTTTCCATCAGCTCACTCGGCGAATATATGCTTTCCAGAATCGGCAAAGGCAGCGGGTATCATTCTTATAGAGGCTCTCAGGGAGGCCTGGCCTTCTACGCGCTCGGCATAGCGCTATTTATAATAGGATACATAGGATTTTTTGTAAGCAAGATTATAAAGAGCGCTGTCTCCAGAGAGCGCGAGTATCTGGCAGACGCCTCTGCCGTTCAGTTCACCCGAAACCCGGAAGGCCTAGGCGGCGCGCTCAAAAAGATAGCCGGGCTCCGCCAAGGCTCAAGGATATATAGCCGCCAGGCATCACTTGCAAGCCATATGTACTTCAGTGACGGCCTTGACCAGAGTTTTTTAGCTCTTATGGCCACTCATCCTCCCATTGAAGAACGCATCCAGCGGATAGACCCGTATTTCAACGGAGTGCTGCCTGATATCAAACCTGTTCAAATCCCCAGGCCTGAACCTGTCAAAAAAGCCGAGCCTTTAATAGCGGTTCGGAAAGATGCGGTAAAAGAGGTTACCGGAGCTGCCGCCATTGCGATAATCTCAACTATGGGCGCCCCTATGAAGGAGCATGCTGATAAAGTAAAAGATATGCTCTCCGGCCTGCCTGAACCTGTAAAGGATGCGGCGCGTGACCCTCTCAGTGCGTGTGCCCTCATCTACCTTCTTCTTTCAGATGGGCAAAAAGGGATGAGTGAAAAACAGCTGCAGGCATTGCAAGCCTCAGAGTCAGAAGGCCTTCTGAATGAGGTAACAAGGCTGTCTGAATATTCCTCATCAATCACACCCGGAACCCGCCTGCCGCTTGTTGAGCTCGCGCTTCCAGCTTTAAGGAATCTTTCACCTGAACAATATCTTGTGTTTAAAGATAATGTCAGCCTCCTCACTACCGCTGACCAGAACATCAGTATTTTTGAGTTTATGCTAAAGCATCTTATTTTCCGTCACCTTGCTGCCTACTTTATAAGGACTAAGACAATGGCAGCACAGATTTATTCGGTCCGGGGCGTTTCAGCTGAATGCTCAATCGTTCTTTCCGTCTTGGCACGTTCAGGACATGATGACAACCAAAAAGCAGAAGCCGCCTTTAAAAAAGGCATTCAGACGCTTATACAGCCGGACGTTCAACTGAACTTTCTGCCAGTTGAAGAGTGTACATTCACCGGCCTTGATAATGCGCTCAACAAACTGGACACTACCAGTCCCCTGATAAAGAAGAAGCTGCTGGTCGCCTGCATTGAATGCATGACCTTTGATAAAACCATAAAGGTTGAAGAGTCTGAACTCTTCCGTGCAGTTGCTGATGCCCTTGGATGCCCGGTGCCGCCATGGTTATTGTTTCAGAAACGATATTCAAACTCATAACTCCCGACCGCCGCCACATTATGGCCTCACACATCAAGAGGAGGCCACATTACTTTCATTTACTGATTCTATTAAGGATATGAGCCTTTGCCTTCTCATGCTCAATGCCTTTGCCTTTATCGATCTGCTCCTCAGCTCTTTGAAGATCTTCAAGCAGCCTTTTAACCTGAAACTTCGGAACTACCTTTTTATTAAGCATAATTTGATTTGCCGTATATCATGGGTGTTTTAATATCCATGTTATACGGACGGCTGTATATGCTGGCTATTATGGGGTAAACACCGCCATTCTTCAAGATAAATCATTAACTACACCACTATATTTTGTGCTTGTGTTTTCTTATTCATACAACTATGATATTCATATTCCAGCAAATACGGACGGCAGTCTACTAATTGTTAGGCATCAACATATAGGCAATAACATATAGCCAATTATGGGAGTACAAGGCAAATAAAATGAGTGAGCAGACTGGATCAAATTCTGAAAGGGATACTTTGACACAATTGCAGTCTCTGTCGAATTCTAACAGAGGTATTACAATTGAAGAGATTGCCCCATTTCTTAAAAGTTTACCAGAGAACATATCAATGCCAGTATTGCATGCACTGATTAATTTAGGTTCAAATCAGGTAGGTATTTGGAAGTCTCAGTGGCTCTTCTCTTTTGCTAATTCACCAAATACTACGGCCAAAGCAGAGTCAGAGCGCTGGAGCAACGTGCGGGACAAATGGTTAGATTTGCTTTCGGAGCTGGCTCCTGATTTGAGAGAACTACTCCAGCGTCAAAATAAGTTAACTGAGTTTGGACACCATTTGACTAGGAGTCTAGATTACAACAAAACAAAACCCTTCAAAAGAATTACTTCGAGTATTTTATCGTATCTTTCAATGTTCATGGGTAAACTTGGATTCGACAAAATAGGAGAGAGACTATATGCGCGAGCACTGTTCCCTAAAGGCACAGTTGGCGGAAATTTATAAAATGCCTAACCATGCGCTGCAGATGAACGAGTACCACAGGACACTTTTTGGGGTAGCATTGTTATGAGGACTGCAAATCGGTTTGGACGCATGTTGTTATCTTACGGTGGTACTCGTCACTGAGCTTTACGTTATCCGTCTATAAAGTTATCGTTGGAGCGAGCGGCGGAGTTCCGAGATTTAAGAGCTGGTTGAGCTATCGATTTAAGAAGGTAGACGGAAGGGTTAGGATTTTATTCAAGCGGCTTTGCTGAGTAATTATAGAGTTGGAGTTAGATGGAGACCGCGCTTTTGAGAGGCTTTTTGCTGGAGTATAGCTGTTAAGTAATTATTACTGGTCTTTTGATTGATGACAGTTGATGGTTTTGAGGTAGAAGTCTTTACGGAGCAGTAAGCCGTTGTAAATTATTGGGTCCATCAGTTGTTGAGAGTTTCAGGTTAAGGCAAGGGGCATTTTAGTAATCGAGCAGTTGTAAAGAGCAAGGTTATTGATAGCCAATTTATTTAGTCATTCAGTAATTGAACGATGATAGATTAAAGAGCGGAAGTCTTTACGGGCAGCGAGCCGTTGTAACTTACAAGGCTTAAAAAAGTTCTGGACAAGAGCGGAGCAGATGCAATAGACTATTTGACAAAAGCACGGGGATAATCAAGCAGGGCTCACAGCAGACCATCAAAAAGCACAAACTCCCCAAGTTAAGACACAGGCAATAATAAAGACAATAAAGACAGAAGCTGAACGGATAACAAGGCGCTGCAGTGAAATCGAACCACAGGACACTTTTGGTGCGTGCGTTAGGTTTGAAGTCAGCAAATCAGTTTTTTGCAGTTTGATGAGATTCAGTGGCTCGATTCACTGAGCTTTACGTTCCCCTCACGGCATACCTGAATTGAACTCATAACTTCCGACCGCCGCCTTCTGCATTTTGACAAGATCATATCGATGATGATATCGTAATACTAAACATATCGATGGAGGTATTGGCATGCAATCAGTAACCGTATCACCAAAATATCAGGTCGTTATCCCAAAAACAGTACGGGAAGCATTGAATCTTCGTCCGGGCCAAAAAATGCAGATTGTCGAATATGCCGGGCGCATTGAACTTATACCGGAACGCGATATCAAAGAACTCCGTGGATTCCTTAAGGGCATCAATACGGAATTCAAACGGGAGAAGGACAGAGTATGAATATCGTAGATTCTTCCGGCTGGCTTGCGTATTTCGCGGACGAGCCTAATGCCAAGCATTTCCTTGCCCCGCTGAGTAATTCGGCTTTGCTTGTTGTGCCAACGGTAACGATATACGAGGTATTCAAGGTCATTCTTCGTGAGTCCGGCGAGAATGAAGCACTGCAGGCGGTGGTTGCTATGCAAAAAGGAACGGTTGTGGATCTGAATGCGCCATTGGCAATCGCCGCTTCAAAGCTGAGTTTGGAGCATAATCTTCCAATGGCAGACAGCATTATTCTCGCAACAGCGCAGGCATTCAAAGCCATCCTCTGGACTCAGGACTCAGATTTTAAAAAGATAAGCAATGTGAAGTATTTCCCCAAGAAATAATCTCGCCGCATCCTCTCGCGGCATACTCACATTAAACTCATAACTCCCGACTGCCGCCTTGTCCGCAATACCAACCTTCCACAATAGCTCGATCAGCTTTACCCTGAGGCCTGAAAGCCCCTTTTCCACTCTTCCGCCCTCTCAGGTGTCACTTCTTTTTAGCGCTTGATTGCAAAAAGAGATTATGCAAAACAGCAGCATTGCTATATGTACCATATTACGGTACACTATATTTATTATGAGAATATCTCTCGAAGTAATTAAAGATAAGTGCCGTCAGCAGAATATTACGCTCTCTGAACTGCTTAAACGGGCAGGAGTAAGCCGCAATGCGTTTTATTCATTGGCGCGTGAGGAGTTTGTTCTGCCTAAATCTATCCGGGCTGTTGCGAAGAGCCTGAATGTATCTCCTTCAGAATTTCTTACTGAAGATACCCCGGAGATGGAAAAGATGAAGCTTTTACTGAATAAAGTGGATGAGATAGCCGGGAAATACAAGAATATTGATAGGGACAATATCAGGCATACGTTATTATTAATGCGTGAACCGCCTATTGAATGTTTAAGGAGGGCCTTGACACGTGGCCGAAGACCTCATATTCACCAAAAGTGAAATTCGTTTTCTGCGCGAATTAGTCCGCTGCAAGGTTGACTTCATGATTATCGGACTGTCAGCGGCGGCTTTACAAAGTGCTCCGGTCGTTACTCAGAATATTGATCTTTGGTTTGCAGATTTAACCGACCCGCGCCTGACTAAAGCATTAAAAAAAGTAAAATCCATTTATATCCCTCCTATCGGAAACAACCCACCGATGTTCGCCGGAGACGATGCCGGGCTTTTTGACATTGTAACTCATGTGGATGGGTTAGGCGGATATGCCGAGATCAAGAAAAAGGCTATAAAAATAGCTTTGACTGATTTTAAAGTACAGGTACTGCCGCTTGAGTTGATCATTAAAAGCAAACAGGCAGCCGGCCGTTCCAAAGATAAACTCGTGCTGCCTGTGCTGAAGGATGTATTGAAGATAATTAAATCAGAAAAGAAATAATTCTGATCCTGTCATTGAACTCATACGTAACCCCTCACGGCATACTGACATTAAACTCATAACTCCCGACCGCCGCCTTGTCCGCGATACCAACCTTCCATAAAAGCTCAATAACTTTTGCCTTTGAAGCCTTGGGAACCATCACGATCAGCTTTGCACCGAGGCCTGAAAGCTTCTTCCACTCTTCCGCCTTCTCGGGAGTCACTGTCTTTTCTGTCTCAACCTGCATGATCGCAAGCACCATCCCGTGATTGCCGAGTATCAGATCAGGATACATACCCTTGAACTCGTTCTTCTCACCGCCCTCAAGATTTATCTTTACATCTGTGTAGCTCCTTGAGAGCTTCTGCCTGAGATATGATACAGCCCAGTCATGAAAGAGTTTGTCATTATCCATAGTCATTAACCTCACTTTGACGGATTTTTAAATTCTTAATTCTCCAACTCTGCCTCAATTTCCTCAATCGTAGGCAAATTGCCTTTCAGCTTCTTCGGTAAAGAACGGGTTAATTTTGTCTTCCACTCAGCTACGCCAATAGGTTTTTTAATATCACGCAAAGCATATTCGGCAAGAACCCTGTCTTTTGTAGCGCATAGAATAATCCCGATTGAAGGATTGTCTTCAGGGGCTTTCACAATATCATCGAGAGCCGACAGATAGAAGTTGATCTGCCGGTGATAAAGATCGTTTTCTATTTGCAGGACAAGAACATTCCGTGACCAACCGTTCTCTATGGTTTTCCGAATATACCATTCTCTTTCAGAAGAGTTTTTAACCTTGTCCAGCAGGGTAATATTGTGGTACCAGGTAATTTGTGCAAGCACCTCTTGCACAAATGCCTTATCCTTGTATAAAGCTGCAAAAGCACGCATATACTTTAGATTGCGCGGAGAAAAGCCAGACATATCGAAAAATTCACGTTTGAGGTCGGCAGCAAGGCGATCAATAACCTTTGCACCCCAGTTTTCCTTTGCCTGCCTTGTAAGAATTTCTTGTCCGATCTGCCAGTAAAGCAACACCAGTTCCCGGTTTACCGACAGCGCCGCTTTAAACTGAGCAGAACGTATCCGTTCTTTCAAAGCGCTCAACAGTTCCGCATACCCGGTCATTACCCGTTGTTTCAGAGCTTTATCAGGCCGCTTCTGTAATGTAGCGTCTTTTTGTTTCTCAATCTTCTTTTTCATATGGATGCCTAATTTTAATCAAACTGATTATAAACGGCAAGAAGAAAATATATAAGGACCCTGAAGACATTAGAGCAGAAGCATCAGGTTCCTCACCTCATCTTCCCAACTGCCAGCCTCTTTGAATTCACTATCCGAATATGTCGTTGCCTCATATCCTTCTTCGTTGAATGTAACAATTACCGCACCGTCTCTGTCAGTCCTTAATAACCTTGTCCCTGATTCAATGTATCTTCTGACCGTCTCTTCATGAGGATGATGGAAAGAGTTGTTTCTGCCGACGCTTGCAACTGCAAGCTCAGGCTTAACAGCATTGAGAAGCCCGATTGAGCTTGATGTCCTTCCTCCGTGATGCGGGACCTTGATGATATCACTTTTGAGCCATGCGCCAAGATGTGCGATATTATTTTCTGCTTCCTCCTCTATATCACCTGTAAATAGTACCGCCCCGCTGTCAGACTCTATCTTCAGCACCAACGACCCGCTGTTCTCATCTGAGAATTGCCCTCTTGGAGAGCCTGTATAAAAACCGGCATACGGATGAAGCACATAAATTTTATACCCCTTTCCTTCGAGAAGCTGGCCTCTCTTCAATGTCTTAACAATTATCTTTTTATCTTTGGCATTATCTATCAGGCCCGTTATCACATCTGATCCCCTGCCGCTTGTCCAGACTTCGCCTGCATCAAAGTTGTTGAGCAAACAAGAAATGCCGCCGTAATGGTCAGGATGAGTGTGGCTTATTACAAGGTAGTCTATCTTCCTTATTCCTTTAGACCACAAATAAGGCGCAACGACCATTCGGCCGGAATCAGGAGCAGTCGGCCCGCCGTCAATAAGCATAACTTTTCCATCCGGCAGTTCGATAAGAGAAGAGTCGCCCTGCCCTACATCCAGGAATGTTATCCTGAATCTGGCTTCAGACAAAAGAGGATTTAAGAGGTAAAAGGTTACAACAATAACGAGAGGGAAATATCTCCACCTCACACTGCTTTTAAGTAGAAATACACATGAAAGATAATAAAACATTATCATCAGGAACGACGGATTCGGAACGTGAATATTCGCATAAGGAATATTTGAAAAGATCTCCGTCAGATAGAGAGTAAAGCCGGTTGCAGTATTTAATAGCCAACTCAGCGGCAATGTTTGAAGATCAAACAGGAGAGATGCAAAACCCGTTAGAAATCCAAGCGGCAGTATTATGAAGCAGACGATAGGCGTAATGATCAGGTTTGTCAATGGTGATACCAGAGGGAACTGTTTAAAATATAACGCGATGAGAGGCGCTGTCCCCATGACAGCGGCGATGGTTATTAAGATTGACGACTTCAGGCTCTTCGCAAATTTATCAACGTAGAGAAATACTCTCTCTTTCTTCTCTGTTTTCTGACTATCTGTTGCCTGCTCTGTCTCTTCATTGTTTTCCATGATGAGCCCTAACGAAAGCACAGCGATGAATGAGAGCTGGAATGAAAGGCCAAAGAGTTCATCAGGTTGCCAAAGAAGTATAATGAACGCGGCGATAGAGAGCGAGTTTAGCCACTGCCCGCGCCTGCCGATCAAAAGCGCGAGCATATATATGAATGCCATGATAAAGGAACGGACAGCAGGAGCGCCTGCGCCTGCCAGCAGCATATAGAATACGAGCAGAGGCATCGTCACTATAACAGCCGCCTGAGTCGGCGTAATATATATGGTCATCGCCTTAAAGGCTTTATCAGGCAAAAATCCCGCTGACCTCTTCACAAACTGAAATATGAGAAAGGCGAGAAGGCCGAAGTGTGTGCCTGATATGCTCAGGAGATGCGTAAGCCCTGTGGAGCTGAAGTGGTCGAGCACATCCTGCCCCATCCCGCGCTTAAGCCCTGTGATTATCGCATTGTTAAATGACGCGTTATCATGCGAAAGGCTGGCATTGATAATGCCCCCGAGCCTCTGCCTCATTCTGCCTATCCATGAGAGAAAGCCTTTGCCTCTCCTGACAAGTTTAATTTCTTTGGTATAGCCCGTGCCTAATATACCGTCTTTCCTTGAGTTATATGAATATACACCGGGGTTGTGGAATACAGGGGGTTCTTTGGGTTTCGTAAAAGCCTTTACCACATCGCCGGTGAAGAGATATAAAGCACCCTCGCCCCTGGAGGGAGAGGGCAAGGGTGAGGGGGCTTTATTTATGATTGCCTTAATAATATAAAGCCTGACTTTTCCCATTATGGTTTTTCCGTTGATCGAGACATCATCTAAGGTGATGCGGAGATTATTATCAGATACTTCGGGAAGATCAACTATCGTGCCGCTGACAGATACATTATCCTGAGAGAACTTTATCTCAGGTATCGGGTCATAACGCAGTAATGAATAGAAGATACCGGAAAGAAAAAATAAAGCGGCGAGTAATATGGCCTTCTTATTATTACATCTGAGATAGAGACAACAGCCAGTTATTATAATTAAAGAATTAATTGTGAAAGGGAAGAACGGGAGGAAATGAAAATAGGCAATGCCTAAGATAAAGGCTGTTGCTGAAGATATCAACCCATCTCAGTCTTTATGACCTCTGCAACCTCCTCTGCTATTGTACGGATCTTCTTCATATCATCGCCCTCAACCATCACCCTGATCTTGGGGCCGGTTCCAGAAGGCCTTACCAGAATTCTGCCGCCCTTGAGCTTCTTCTCAGCCGCTTCAACAGCCTTAAGCACATTAGGGAACTTCTCTATCTTCTTTGCCTTCGGCACAGTGACATTTATAAGCACCTGAGGATAAATCGGCACTTGTGACGCAAGTTCTGAAAGAGACTTGCCGGTCTTTATCATAACGGCAAGCACCTGAAGGGCGCATATAGCGCCGTCACCGGTCGTGTTGTAGTCGAGAAATATTATGTGCCCGGACTGTTCTCCGCCGAGGTTATAACCGCCCTTTATCATCTCTTCAACAACATACCTGTCGCCTACCTGCGTCCTTATCAGGTCGATGCCTGATCTTTTCAGGTAAAGCTCAAAACCTAAATTGCTCATGACCGTGGCAACAACGAGGTTCTTCTTAAGCGTCCCTTCTTTCTTCATATCAAGGGCGCAGATCGCCAATATCTTGTCGCCGTCAACTATCTCTCCCTTTTCATCGCAGAGAATGACCCTGTCGCCGTCGCCGTCGTGTGAGATGCCTATATCAGCTTTGTGCTCAATGACCGCCTTCTGTATCACGTCAGGATATGTAGAGCCGCAGTCCGCATTTATATTAAGGCCGTCCGGCCTGTCATGGATCGCTATTACATGCGCTCCGAGTTCGCTCAGCACATGCGGGGTTATCTTGTAGGTTGCTCCATTGGCGCAGTCGACGACTACCTTCATGCCCTCGAGCGTCCTGCCCTTGGGAAAAGATGCCTTCACATATTCAATATACCTTCCTGACGCGTCATCCACCCTGTGCGCCTTGCCTATCCCGTCTCCCTCAGGCCTGATCTTCTTAAGCTCGTCTGAGAAGACCATCTCCTCTATCTCTCTTTCAACGCTGTCAGGGAGCTTGAAGCCGTCTGATGAGAAGAACTTTATCCCGTTATCATCATAGGGATTGTGTGAAGCTGATATGACTATACCCGCGTCCACCCTGAGGCTTCTTGCTACAAAGGCTATGCCGGGCGTGGGCATCGGGCCGACCAGGATAACATCCACTCCCATCGAACATATGCCTGATGTAAGCGCGCTCTCGATCATATAGCCTGAAAGCCTGGTGTCCTTGCCTATGAGTATCATGTCGCGGCCGTGCTTCTTCTTAAGGACATACGCAGCGGCGCGGCCGACCTCAAACGCTATCTCGCCGGTGATAGGAGGATGATTTGCCTTGCCCCTTATGCCGTCAGTTCCGAAAAGCTTCATCCTTTTTCTTCCTTCAGATTCCATGCGGCCTCCTAATTCCGTTCCTGAAGCATCAGGCTGACTGTCTGAGGAGAGATGCTGTTTACTTCAAGATGTCCCGGCAGTTTAACATTCTCTTCTGAAAACGTAAAAACATTCATGCCATTTTTAGATTTACTCATATTCAACTCAAGGGTGATGTCATTCTTTCCAAGCCCGTCAATGATCCTTTCATATCCTTCTATGCCTACACTTACCTTATCAGGCGAAACAGTTAACTCAAGCCCCGGCGGCATGTTAACAAACTGAATCGGCACCTGAACGACCGTCTCGATCTGGCTGCTCGTGATAACAAAGAACCAGAGGCCGACAGCAAAGACGAGCGATACCAGTTTCAGCCATATATTTGTAAAGAAGAATTCCTTTATCATCTCTTTTTAACCTTGGTCGTGCTGAAGCTCTCTGTAAGAAAATCCCTGAGCTTGCCTGAATCCATATTCTTCATTATCTTGCCTCCTATGGCAACAGAGATCGTCCCTGTCTCCTCGGACACTATTACCACAACAGCATCGGTCTCTTCCGTAAGCCCTATGCCGGCCCTGTGCCTTGTGCCGAAAGACTTTGAGAGTTTCGAGCTTAATGTCAGCGGCAGGAAGCACCCGGCGGATATAATGCGGTTGCCCCGTATGACCACCGCGCCGTCGTGAATGGGCGAAGATGTATGAAAGATGCTTAATAGGATCTCCTGCGAGACCTTTGCGTCAAGCTGCGTGCCTATCTCCATTATCTCGTCAAGGCTGTTCTCTCTTTCAATTACCATGAGCGCGCCCATCTCCCGGTTCGCAAGAGATATTGCCGCCTTCACTATCTCTTCACGCGACCTGAGCCCTTCCGCGCTTGAGAATGAAGGCAGGAACTTCGCCTTGCCCATATGCGCCAGCGCCTTCCTGATCTCAGGCTGGAAGAGTATGATGACCGCAAGGACGATCTGCGCCCAGAGCGTCTGGATTATCCAATCCATCGTATAGAGCTTGAGCCGGCCGGAGAAGAGGAATACGGCAAAGATGACCGACAGCCCTATAAGCATATGCGCTGCCCTGGTCCCCTTGATTATCAGAAGGAGACGGTAGAGTATCGCCGCTACAATAATAATATCAAGGATGTCCTGCCATTTTACGAGTTTCAGTATTTCCATAATTAGTGAATATTATAGCAGGTTTTTATTTTGAATTAAGGAAAATATCAGTCGCTAAACCTGCCGCTACCATACATAAGGGCCGCGCATGTCATAAATGAAATGGCCGTCGATCGTATAGTCATCTCCTTCCCAGTCCGGGGGCAATGGCCAAAAAGGGGATGCATCCTTCACAGCCTTCATTGCGGCATTATCAAGCTCGACATAACCTGACGGCCTTACTATCTCCATTTCACCAAGCGTGCCGTCTCTTTTTATAACAAATCTCATATTAAGGTCACCTGCCCTCCCGCGCTTTTTAGCTTCCTCGGGATACTGCCATATACCCTCTATCTTCTCTTTCAAAGACCTCATATAGCCCCTGAACTTGAGGTCTGAAGTGTCAAAAGAGATAACCTTTCTCTCTGAAGATACCCCCTCTCCGCGCTTCTCTATCTTTGCTCTGTCATAGAGCGAGGATTCACCCGCAAGATAGGGGCCTTTTTTCTCAGTTTTTGAAGAAGCGTCAGCAGCAGTTGTTTTGCTTTCAGCCCCTGAATCAGCCTTGTCAACGGCAGCTGATTCAGCAACATCCTCTGAGACCTTTTTTGAATCACCATCACCAAACATCGTCTCAGGCTTGACCGTAGGAATGTACTCGGAAGGTTTTTGTAATTTCAGCGGAGTCTCTTTCCTTGTCTTCTGTATTACACTCTGTGGAATTATGGTTTCAGGAAGGTCCCTGTCAGCCTTAGGCGGGGATACAATATCTACATTGAATACCTGCGTTATCCCCTTCTGTGTAAGGTATGTTTCAGATAATAAGGCAAGAAGGATGAGATGCGCTAAAACAGATATGGCTACAGATATTGCTAAATAACGATAAGGTTTCAATTCTAACGCCCGGTTTGAGCACTCCTTTTTCTCCGGCAATCTCGGCACAGAAGAAAAAGAAAGGCCTGTGAACCCATCATCGGCAAAAAGAGGATCTCACAGGCCTTCACTCTGGTTATAGTTCTCTGTGCTCGGGAACCCTTACGGTAAGCACCGGACATGGGGCCTTTCTTACGACCCTTTCCGCCGTGCTTCCAAAGAGCAGCCTGTCGAGGCCTGTCCTGCCGTATGTGCCCATAACGATCAGATCGATCTTTTCTTCAGCCGCAATTTTGAGCGTCTCCTCATGAGGGATGCCCTTGACGACCCTCTTTTCCACATTGGGCAGCGCCCTGACCTCCTCTATGCAGCAATTCTCGATCTCATCCATTGCCCACTTGTCCAGTTCCCTGTAAAGCTCATCCGCAGAGATATGCGGGACATGCGCATCCGTTGCTTTCATGACATCATAGATGACATGAAGGATATAAAGCTTGGCATTATACTGCTTTGCAAGATCCGCTGCGTAATGCAGCGCGTTGTCAGAGCCTTCAGAAAAATCCGTGGGGAAAAGAATACGTTCGATCTTCATACTTTACACCTCCTGAAATAAATTAATAATTAATGATAAAAATATATAAACAACAGTATCCGGATTATGAATTAAGGTCGTATATTGCCTTGAGCCCTTTAAATGTAAGGCCGGGGTCAATCCTGTTTTTTGACCTGATATACGGCGCTATCATATCAGCGCGCCCTCCGGTCACTATTACAGTATAATCCAAGCCGGTCTCTTTTTCTATATCTGCGATTATCCTGTCAACAGCCCCGGCATGTCCGATGATTATACCTGAAAGTATAGCATCAGTTGTGCTATCCCCCAAAATTTTTTCAGGGGCCTTGATATTTATCTCAGGCAGTTTTGATGTATTGCCGGCAAGCGCCTTTGCCGATATATCAATGCCGGGCATTATAACCCCGCCCGTAAATCCGCCCTCTTCAGTGACGACGCTGAATGTCGTTGCTGTCCCGAAGTCAACGACTATCTTGTTCCCTTTATAAAGCCTGTTGGCCGCCGCCGCATTGGCAAGCCTGTCAGAACCTACTCCCTCAGGATTTTTTATATGCAGTTTCAACCCTGTCATTTTCACATGATCGACAATCACCGGTTCAAGGTTGAATACCTTTCTGACGGCATCGGCCAGCAATGGAGTGACATCTGTAACAACTGAAGATATCACAGCCCCTTCAGGGTTGCCGGCTTTTTGCCGGGCAAAAAAGTCCTTCAGCATCCCGCATAATTCATCAGCCGTGCCCTGTCGCAAACTGACAGTGCTTAACCTTAAAATATCCATGACGCCTTCATCGTAAAAACAGGCCTTAATACTTGTATTCCCTGCGTCTATAAGTAAGAGCATAATTATAATGAAAGACTTTATTCCTTAATTTTTTTCAGCACTGTCACATCTCCGGCATTCACTATTTCATAACCGCCTGAAGGAAGTTTTATGATAAGCGCACCTGTATCATCAATATCCTCTGCGATCCCGGATATGACCTTATCATACATTTTGACAGAAACATTTTGCCCGAGGGTTGAGCTGAACTCGCGCCATTTTTGAAGCATGGAATCCTTACCGCCTGCAAGGACGGCCTTATACCATTTTTCGAGTTCAGCGAGTATCTTGCCGAAAAGTTCCACTCTGTCTATCGTTCTTCCGCACTCTTCGGACAGTGATGTTGAAAAAGGCTTAATATCTTCGGGGAAGATCGACGGATCCATGTTTACATTTATGCCGATGCCTACCGCAACAAATTTTATTTTATCATCATATGTCTTCATATCAAGAAGTATGCCCCCTGTCTTTCTGCCGTCAACAAGAAGGTCGTTAGGCCACTTTATCTCCGCATTCAGGCTGGTGAAGTTTCTGATCGCGGATACACATGCGACCGCAGCTGTCAATGTTAATAACGGCGCTTCAATGGCAGGGAAGCCGGGCTTCAGAAGCGCTGTGAAATAAAGGTTTACGCCGGGAGGAGATATCCAGTTACGACCCATCCTTCCCCTGCCTGCTGTTTGAGAATCAGCAACAACAATGATCCCTTCAGGTCTTTCGTTTTCTTCATCTATCTTCATCACAAGGTCATTCGTTGAGGCGGTTGAACTGACAAATATCACATCCCTTCCCAGTATATCTCCCTTAAATGCAGCCTTGATATCCTCTTCAAACGAATTCGCATATGTCATGTTTATAAAACCTTTTCCTTCCATTCACATTCATCAAACAGAATACATTGGGCGCAGACAGGCCTTCTTGCCTTGCAGGTCTCCCTGCCGTGAAGGATCAGCGCAAGATTAAGCGCTGTCAATTTATTCTTCGGGAACTGCTCTGCAAGCTCATATTCAACCTTCTCAGGATCATTGGAGTGCGCGATCCCCAGCCTGTTCGATACCCTCAAAACATGAGTGTCAACGGCGATGGCTTGTTTGCCGAATGCGCTTCCCAAAACCACATTGGCGGTTTTTCTTCCGACACCCGGCAGGGTGATCAGCTGCTCCATCGTCTCAGGCACCCTGCCGTCAAATTCTCCCATAATCTTTTTACAGCATTCTATGATACTCTTCGCCTTGTTCCTGTAAAAGCCGGTCGGCCTGATATCCTGCTCAAATCTCTTCAGGTCTGCAGAAGCATAATCCGAAGCAGACCTGTATTTTCTGAAGAGGGCCTTCGTAACTTCATTCACCCTTTTGTCAGTGCACTGGGCTGAGAGTATTGTTCCGATGAGGAGTTCCAGCGGAGTTTTAAAATCAAGCGACGTCTTGGGGTCAGGATATTTTTTTATTAAAAGCCTTGCTATCTTCTTCGCGTCAGCCACGTTCTATTCCGCCGGTAATATCCTGACTTCTATTCTGCCCTTCAGCCCCCGGGCAAATCTCTCTGCATCATCAATGCTGCCGACGACTGAACCATAGTGCATGGGAATGGCTACTTTTGGATTAATATCTATAGCTGCTTTAACAGCCTCTTCAGCAGTCATCACATATGTTCCCGATACCGGCAGCAGCGCTATATCAGCTTTAAACCCTTTCATCTCAGAAATATAGTCCGTATCGCCTGCTATATATATACTCTTGCCGTTCAGTGTGAAGATATACCCCACCCAGCTGTTTCCTTTCGGATGGAACTTCTTATTCGTGTTATACGCGGGCACAGCTTCAATGCTGATCCCTTCAACCGTAATCTTGTCACCGGGCTTAATGAACCTTACATCTCCGGAAAGCTTCGCCGCGCAGTCAGGTGTTGCTATTATTACAGTCTTCCTGCCTGAGACCTTCTCAACATCCGCGGCAGAACAGTGGTCACGATGCTCATGGGTAATCAGAATGATATCAGCCGTATCCTTCTTTTTTATCTGGAACGGGTCTGTGTATATCACCTTTTCCCCGACTATCTTAAACGTGTCATGCCCAAGCCAACGTATGTTATCTGTCATCTTATCGCCCTCCTCCCCGCCTGCATTGAGAGATGCGGAAGTTATGAATATGAATAAAAGCAGAATGTGGAAAATATCTCTTTTCTTCACGGCTTTCCTCTTAAAGATTAAAAGATTATATCACATAACATCCTGGATTATAATGGCTCAACAAGACATGCATGGACGATTTTTACATAAGATCATTTATATATAATTCATGATATCTATACATCGCATATGATATCCTATTATCAAATAAGCGATAAAATATTTTTGCTGAATTTATAATGGTGCCCTTAATGTTAAGACATGACCTGACGATAAGAAATATCTTAATTCTTATCATCTCCCTGTTGCTCTTTCCACACACCTCTCTTGCCGATGCCGGAAAGATATTCAAAGATAACAATGATGCCGTGGTAGTTATCAAAACCTATGACAAAAAAAACAATCCGCTGGGCCAGGGAAGCGGATTTATCATAAGCAAGAACGGGGCGATCGTAACAAACCACCATGTAATAGAAGGCGCTGGCAGCATCTACGTAAAGATAGATAACAAGGCGGTAAAGGTCGAAGAGATAATCAGTGACGATAAAGAGAATGACCTTGCTGTTCTTAAGGTAAGGGCCGGCAATTATCCCGTAGTGACACTCGGAAGCATTGATAATATAGCGATTGGTGAGAATGTATATGTGATCGGCAGCCCTCAGGGCCTTGAGAACACTATCTCAGACGGCATACTGAGCGGGATAAGGGAGATGGCACCGGGCAAAAAGGTGCTTCAGATCACCGCCCCTATCTCCCAGGGCAGCAGCGGGGGCCCTGTATTTAACGAGGAAGGCCGGGTCGTCGGGGTTGTGACCTTTCTGCTTATGAAGGCGCAGAACCTCAACTTTGCCATGCCGATAGACCTTGTCAGTTACAGCGCAGGCACAAAAAGGTCCTTGGATATCAATATCCTGAAACCGGATGAGACAGCAGCGAAAAAGACCGAATACACACCTGCCTCTTACGAAAACTCCTCCATGAGGATCACAACATCAGACGATATAAATAAAAAAGCTCCTGCGGAAGAGGCGGAGCACTGGTATAAACTCGGGCTTTCATATGGAAAAACAAAGATGCGTAAAGAGGAGATAACCTCTTATAAAAAAGCTGTCAAACTGAACCCCGAACACGCGATGGCCCATTATAATCTCGGCCTGGCGTACAGCGATCTGGGCATTTATGATGAATCAATAAAAGCCTTTGAAGAGGCGGTAAAGCTCATGCCTGAATATGCAGAGGCCATTTACAATCTCGGCCTTGCCTATCTGAACGTCAACAATAAAGAGTCATCTCTTCTGCAATATAACAAACTGAAAGAGATCGACCCCAAACTCTCAGAAAAACTGATGGAACAGATAAAGAGCCTGTCTCATTGATTTAATACAACATACTTATGACCTATACAGCCCTGCTTTCATCTGTCCCTTTTGAGTCTGAACTCTTGCTGGCAGAACTCAGATCTGTCCTAAAGACAAGCGTTGCCGGCAGAGATGTTTATCAGGGGAAACTCTTCAACAAAGATATCCTGCTGATGAATACCGGGATCGGCAAGGTCAATGCAGCGCTTTCTGCCGCTGCGCTCCTTGAGAATTTTACGATAAAGCTCATTGTCAATACAGGGATAGGAGGCGCGTACCCCAACTCCGGACTTAAGGCAGGAGATATCGCCATTGCCGCAAAAGAGATATACGGCGATGAAGGAGTGATGACATCAAGAGGGAACGAAGGCTTGAAAAAGATCGGCATACCCCTTGTCGAGATCGGGAAGAGGCAATATTTCAATGAATTCCCTCTTAATAAAAATCTCTTCAATACGGCCGCCGGCATGGCATTGCGCATCACGCAAATAAAGACAGGTAATTTTGTGACCGTATCAGCAGCAACAGCCACACATGAATTGGCCCTTCAGCTTGAAAAGAAATTCCATGCTCTCTGTGAGAACATGGAAGGAGCTGCTGTAGCGCACGTCTGTACGGTATACGGAATATCAATGCTTGAACTGAGAGGGATAAGCAATATTGCGGGGATACGCGACAAGAGAAAATGGAATATAAAACTCGCAGCTGAGAACTGTCAGAAGGCTGTGCTTGAGATAATAAAATCTTAATCCAACGCCATAGATCTGCGTGATCAGTCTAAATACAAAAAAACCAGGCATCATTCAGCTTTTACATCAAAATCCTGTGCTTGTTCTGCTTTTCACCCTTAGCCTTATCATAAAGTTAATACCTGTAATATTTTTCGATCCGGCAACCACCAACTCAGATGAGGCAGTCATGGGCCTGATGGGCCTTCACGCTTCACAAGGCAGCTTCCCCCTCTTCTTCTATGGCCAGGCTTACGGCGGCGGGCCTCAGTACCTGCTTGTTATTATTTTATTCAAACTCTTCCCGCCGTCAATTGCGCTCCTTCGCCTTTCAAGCGTTATTCTGCTTTTAGCCACAGAAGTGATTTTCTACAGCCTGCTTAAACATATATACAAAGAAAATGCGAAGAGGTTTTTGGCGCTGGCCGCGTTCATGTTTTCATCAAGTTATTTCACTGTCTTCTTTTCCGGTGTTTATGAAACCCACCTCAATAACGTTTTTTTCTGCGCGGCCCTTGCATACCTTTATTTATCACACGATGAAATCTTCTCACGCCCCATCGCCAAAGGACTTGTCCTTGGAATGGGCTTCTGGGTTTCAGATGTAGTGGTTGTCTTTCTTCTCGCTCTTTTGCCTCCAATGTTCCTGAAACGGCCGGTTCTCAAATTTAAGCCTGCGGAGATTTCAGCTTTTGTTCTATCTTTTATCGCAGGGGCCTTGCCGAAATTATATTACCTTATCAACCCTGAGGCATGGTATGTCTCGGTACGGGCAGGGGCGTTTCATCCGGCAGGGCTTGAACTGTCCTTTGCTAAGTTTTTGGTGCTGGTTTTAAGGTCCCTTCCGCAATATTTTTTCAATGATGTCATCCATCCGTTATCCATCCAATATCTTGCCTACGCCCTCATATGTTTTTCAATCATGGCATCAAGTTACTATTTGTTAAGGTCCGTAATGACACGTGACGACAGCGCCGGGATCCCGCTTTACTTCGGGCTGGTATTTTATTTCATTATGTCAGCGGATATCATCAGCGATAATGACTACGGAACGATCACCCGATACCTCTTTCCATGTCAATTTTTCATCTCTATCTCTATAGCAAACCTTATCGGCGCCCCTTTTGCGCTGAAGAAGGCCGGCTCAGGGATTCGTTACGCGCTTGCGGCGATGGTGCTGATCTCCGGACTTTTCTCAACAGCCGGCGCTTACTATGATTATGCCCTTAAACCGGATAAAAGCATCTATGAAGTTATTGAAGCGCTGGATATAAATAAATGTGAATCCGGATTTGCCGATTACTCGGCAGCCTACAAGATATCTTTTCTTACACAAGAACGGATAAAACTCTCGACACTTCAGAGCGTCAGGATAAAATCATATGATGAAGAGGCTAAAAAAGCAGGGCACAAATGTTATCTTTTTGCAAATAAGAACGATTTTGACAAATGGGAATCATCACGATCTTCAAGCATGAGCAGCATAAACAGCGAAAAAGCAGGAAAGTATCTTATGGTTATTGAAGACAACTTGTAAAAAAGATTATTCCAGAGAGTCAGCCCCCGATCCTTGACATCGGCTTAAGCAGCACTGATCCGTCCCTGCAGGATATATTATGTTTCTCAGGTTTTACCTCGATTGAATGCCTTATCAGCTTTTCAATCTCAGTATCTGACGCCCCGCTTCTGAGCGCTCCCTTCATGTCCACCTCTGTATCGGAAAAGAGGCATGGCCTGAGCTTCCCGTCTGCTGTAAGCCTTAATCGGTTGCAGTCCTTGCAGAATTCATGTGTGACAGCGTTTATAAAGCCTACTACACCGGGGGCTTCATCAAAGCGGAAGTACCTTGCAGGCCCTGACCTCCGCAAACGCACAGGCGTAAGACGCCCGACTTTTTCAACTATCGACTTTATCTCATCGACAGGGATATATTTCTCAGGGCTCCAGTTCTCTCTTGCCCCGATCGGCATGAATTCGATGAACCTTACCTGGTAAGCATTGCTGAGTGTAAGCCTTGCAAAGTCCTCTATCTCGTCATCATTAAACCCCCTGATCGGCACCATGTTGATCTTGACGGGCCTCAGGCCCACACTCTCGGCCTTCCGGATGCCTCTCATGACAGGGTCAAGAGAGCCCCCTCTTGTTATCTCCCTGTATTTTTCAGGGATCATAGAGTCCATGCTTACGTTTACTCTGTCAAGCCCGGCCTCCGCAAGCTCAGCGGCAAATTTTTCGAGCAGCACCCCGTTTGTGGTCAGGCTTAGATTCTCTATGCCTTTGATCTGCCTGAGTGAAGAGATAAGGCCGGCAACACCCTTTCTGGCAAGAGGTTCCCCTCCTGTTATCCTGACCTTTCTGATGCCGATTGGAACAGCCAGCGTAACTATTCTTACAATCTCGTCGTAGCTGAGAATATCACTATGGCTGACATGCTCTACCCCCTCTGAAGGCATGCAGTATATACACCTGAGGTTGCACCTGTCAGTTATCGAGATGCGGAGATAATCAATGGTTCTTCCGTGGGGATCATTCACTTGCGCTTACAGTCGCTCTGGCGCGGCGCCCAGCTTCTTCCTTGCGACGGCTGCCTCTTTAGAATCGGGGAACAAGTCAATGAGGCTCTTTAATATAAGATCTCCTGTCTCACTGTCATTAAGCTCATAAAAGGCAAGGCCCTGTTTTAATCTTGCAGAAGGTATCTTGTCGCTATCAGGGTACTTCTTCAAAAGCTCTTCATAGGCGAGGATGGAATCTTCATACATCTTTTCCTTGAAAAAGCACTCTCCTATCCAGAACTTTGCGTTGTCCGAATATTCATTTTCTTTGAAGTCCTTTATGACGGACATGAACTTGGCTCTTGCATCTTTATATTTTCCTGCCTTGAAAAGTTCCGAAGCGGAATTGTAAACATCCTTTACATCAGCCGGCCCCGCCTCTTTGGTAATGTCAGTCTTTTTTGCATCCGTCTTTATTTTTTCTGTTTTATCTGTTTCCGGCTTTTTTGTATCTGTTTTTTTTACGTCCGGTTTTTTGGTGTCTGTCTTTTGTGTAACATTCTTTTTTGAAGGGATACGCCTTGACTCAGTTGCGGCAACCTTCTCGTTTAAATAGTCCTGCTCTGACCTTAACTTTTCAATTTCTGTTATCATTTCATCAATTTTAATTTCATTTGTTCTTATTTTTTCTATTTCTAACCGTATCTCATCTATTTTTGATCCATCAGTTCTTGTTTTATCCATCTCTGATCTTATTTCATCCATCCCGGCCTTTATCTCATCCAGTTTGGATTTCAGGTCTTCCAGCAGGACTGCCTGGCCGCTTATCTCAGCAGCAAGCAGCTCCCTTTTTTCCGCCTCATCCCTGAGGTCTTTTTCATAGAGATGCTGTGATTCATCAAGCCGGCCTGTTATCTGCTGAACATCGCCGGACAAAGACTGCATCTTCATGAATAGATTTGAGACAGCCCTTGCGGTAGCTTCCTGTGAATCTTTTGTCCCCTCGATCTTTTCACTGAACTGTTTCTCGCTCTTGGGCATCTCGCTCTCAATGATTTGTGACCTTCTGCCCAGCTCCTCAACCTTTTTCTCCAGCTCGCCGACACTGTACTGCATCTTGCCGATATCCTGGGTCGAAGCGCACGCAGAGAGCGTAAAGATAATGATAATGACAAAGGCATTGAGCAAGAAATCAGAAGCTTTTTTATTCGGTGACAACAAAGTGATCTCTCCTGTTAAGCTGCCAGCAGTTTTCATCCTGTACAGTACAGGCAGGTTTTTCCTCGCCGTATGTGATGGCTGTAATGCGTGAGGAAGAGACGCCTACAAGCGCAAGGTACTCGCCTGCTGCCCTCGCCCTCTTCTCGCCCAACGCAAGATTGTATTCATTGGTGCCCCTTTCATCGCAGTGGCCCTCGATTATCAGATTTGTCTTGCTGTGTTTCACAAGCCATGAGGCGATCACATCAAGCTGGGCGCGGCCGTCATCCCTCAAATTATATTGGTCGTAATCAAATAACACATCCTTGAACACAAGGTCTATCTCTTTTCTGACAGCGGCGTCATTGAGGTCGATCTCCTTGATATTATCTTCGCTGATGACCGATTCAGTGATAACATTTTCACCTGTTTCAGCCCCCTTTTTGTCCTTAGTTTCAGTAACAGTGACAGCGGCCTCTTCACATGTCCCGTCTCCGCCGAAAAGATCCTGCGTGCACCTTGCGGCATCATTAAAGGGCCCATCCTTCCGAACCTGCTGTGCACACCCGGCAACCAGAACCATCAGTAAAAGAATCAGAATTTTTTTCATCTCTTTTTATCCTCCATATTTATTGTCAAGTTTGCGTTAAGCTGTCATTTATCAGTTAAGATAAGGCGACCATCGTGGAATAAGCGCCCTCACCTTGTCAGACGTTATCTTCCTCTGGCCTTCTCCGTTTATACGCATTACGTAAATACCACGGCCCTTCTTCCTGTCAGAGTCAAAAGCTATGAAAAGGCCGTTCGGTGAAAATGTGGGGTTCTCATTGTTCCCTTCATAAGTAAGCTGCCTTGAGCCGGTTCCATCAGATTTTATCACGAATATCTGATTTTTACCATCAGTTCTGCTCACAAAAGCTATCCATTTTCCGTCAGGCGACCACGCAGGCGACTGGTTGTAGCTCCCTTCGAATGTAAGCCTCTTCAGGTTTTTCCCGTCAGGATCCATGATGTATATCTGCGGGGTTCTGCCCCTGTCAGAGACAAAGGCTATTTTTGAACCATCCGGAGAAAAAGCGGGAGATATGTCGATGCCGATGGAAGTCGTGATCTTTTTGACATCCCCCCCGCCGGCTCTCATTGTATATATTTCCGGGCTTCCGTCTTTTGAAGATGAGAATGCGACAAGGCCGCCATGCGCGCTGCCCACGAGATTGATCCCGCCTGATGAAAATATCTGATCCCTCACTCCCTGTTTAATGTTAAGCCTTAAGATCCTCCACTGCCTGCTTCTTTCGGCAGAATAATAAATGTAATTGCCATCCTCAGACCAGCTGTGTACAAGCGGGAGTCCCTTTGATTCAATAACGCTTGAATTATATCCGTCCCAGTCCATGAGATGAAGTTCTTTCTCACCTCCTGCGTCAACAATATAGGTGAATTTCGTTCTGAAGCTGCCCGTCTGGCCTGTGATGATCATGAAGACATCATTTGCTATCGAGTGGCCCAGCGCCCTCACGCTGTTCTTTGATGCCTCATACTTTTTATCCATCAGCGTGCCGCCTGCCAGGAGATCCCTGACAACGGCCACGGCTTTGATATTCCCGTCTTCTTCCATGGTTATATCTATCGCCATCTCCGCGCCGCCCAGCTCCGGAGCGACATCAGAGAATATTCCTGTCAGATAGAGGTCGTTCTTTACAACTTCTTCAACGGTTTTGGCATCCGCACTTCCGGTTGAGGTTATTGTGATTGGTATCTCACTCCAAGTGGGGGAAGTTATATCAATATAGACCTTTGCCTCTGATAAAGAGAAAAAGGTAAATACCGATAAAATTACAGAACAAATACAATATATGTATTTTTTATTTTTTTTCATCCTATTCTTCCACCTTAAAAGTAAATACTATGCCTTCCTCAATCACCTCTTCCCTCATATCTGACGGCGGTTCAGGGAAAGGATTTTTTTTCGTTTCTTCACTTGCATCCAACATAGCCTTTTGTGTAGAACGGTCATATACCCAGTTATTGGAAGTCTTAGTAATCTTGAATGCAATTATCTTCCCAGCATTATCTACTCTTATATCAAAAACCGCCTCAAGACCTTCGACATCAATACTTTTTGGTATCTTCCAAAAACTTTGAATATAGTCTTTTACATTACTTTCATATAACAGCCGGGCATCCACATCTCCCAAACCTGCGTAAGGATTTGATGACCCTGAAGCAACTTCAGCCGTTTTCTTAACACGGCCTTTTATATCTGCTGCTAAATCTCTAAGCTTCCGTTTTTTATCTTCTTCCTCTTGTTTCTCCTTGGTCTTCTTATCAATACGCTCACGTAATGTAGGAGTGGGATCCGTTGTCATCTCTACTTTTTTTATTTCTTCCTTTAACTTCTTCTCCGGGATTATCTTTTTCTCTTTCTCAACAACTTTCTTTTCCGCAACAGTAACTTTTCGGGTTGCATCAGGAACCTCAACTTTGCGGATCACTGCCGGATTCACAAGGCTGACATAGTAATTCTTTATCTCCTTCTTTTTGTGAACAAGCGGAATAACTGTTACAGCTATAAATATAAGATGAAGCACAACTGAAGAGATAACTATCTTTTGAAAACTTGGTTCTTTCCCCGGGTTAAAAGGCCGCCTCATCGAATCGTTACTTCAGATTCCGTGATCATGCCCAGCCTCTCTATGCCTGCTTCTCTAAGCTCACCCATGACATTTACTATGACGCCGTACGGCACATCCTTGTCAGCCTTGAGAAAGACATCTTTATCAGCCTTGCCCTCGAACTTTGATCTAATGGTGTTAATGGTCACAGAAGATTTGTCCAGATATATCTTGCCGTCATTCTTTACTGTAATGACTATCCTTTCAGCAGGGGTAAGCTCCTGTCCTTTTGCCTGTGGGAGGTTGACATCTATCCCCTGCTGAAGCAGAGGGGCGGTGACCATAAATATCACCAGAAGGACGAGCATTACATCCACGAACGGGGTTATATTAATCTCTGACAGAGCCTGTCTGCGCCTGGCCATCATTCCTCGAAAAGTGGTCTATCAGTTCCTGGGAAAAGTCTTCCATCATTATTATATTTCTTTGTGCCCTGCTAAGGTAGTAATTGTATGCGATAACAGCGGGTATGGCAGCCACAAGTCCTGCCGCCGTGGCGATGAGGGCCTCTGCTATTCCTGGCGCAACGACCGCAAGCGATGCTGAACCAAGTTTGCCTATGCCTCTGAAAGAGTTCATTATCCCCCAAACGGTTCCGAACAGCCCTATGAAAGGTGTTGTGGAGCCGGTTGTGGCGAGAAAGGTCAGATACTTCTCAAGCCTGGCAGCTTCCGTAGCCTCAACCCTCTTGAGTATCCTCTTTATATCCTCTTTCTTCCTGTCCCCGGCGGAATGGGCGGCCTTGAAAAGGTTTGCCGCCGGGCTCAGTGAAAGGCTTCTTGTGTTTTGATTAAGAGAATCCCAGTCTTTGCTCTGGGTGAAGTTGCGGTAGAATACGCCTGACTCCTTTTCCACTTTAGCAAAAAACCTGTGCTTGTAAATAATGATAGCCCAGGAATAGACCGAGAAGAAGAGGAGTATAAGAAGGACGAGTTTTACTACCGGGCCTGCCTGTAATATAAGGTTAAGTACTGTATCTCCATTCATAGTATATAGAGTGTAAAAGAATGGCCTTTAAAAGTCAAAGCATCCCGGCTTGACTATAATAATGTAAATCAATAAACCAGCCATAATTTGAAAAATACGGCAGTTTGTTTAAAACATAAGTTTCGCAAATAAATTTATAAAGACAGAGTTGTTGACAAAATACTGGTGCTATGTTAAATTTTTCATATTTTTTTCTCGGTAACATATCAAATTCCTTAGTTATAAGGCGGGTTTTTAATGTTAGATATTAACAGATTTTTCTTTTGGCATCTTGCTAATTTTTTAATCCTGATATGGCTCTTGAATATCATCCTCTTCAAGCCCCTCTTCCGCATATTCGATGAAAGGTCCAAACTGATAGACGGTTCACTTGAGAGCGCCAAAGAGCTTGCTAAAGAAAAAGATGATCTTCTGGCCCAGGTCGACGCAAAACTCGCCAAGGCAAAAGAAGAGGCTAAAGCAATAAGTGAAGCATTCAGAAAAGAAGGTTCAGATGTTCATAAGCAAGCCATGGAAGCTGCTCAGAAGGATGCCGAAGAGATGAGTAAAAAGGCAAAAGCAGAGCTTGCTGCATCAGTGCAGAAAGCAAAGGACGGCCTCAAAAATGAGATCGAAGCATTTTCCGGCAAGATAGTCGCGAAGATGCTGGGGGTATAATTAATGACTGAATCAAAAACAACTATCCTGAAGAAGCTGATCTTTTTAATGTTTATCATATCTTCTATCTTCTTTCTGATCTCTCCTGGCCTTGCTTTAGCAAGCAGCGAAGCAGCGGAACATGCCGGAGCCGAACATCACGGCATCGCATGGGCCGAACTGATATGGCCGATCATAAATTTCACATTCCTCGTGGGAATTCTCGTATTCTTTACACGCAAGCCTTTTAAGGAATTCTTCAGGAGCAGGACGGAAAAGATAGAGAGTTCCATTAAAACAGCTACCGAGGCAAAAGAGCTTGCCGAAAAGACGCTAACAGAAGTCCGCGCGAGGCTAAGCGATACCAGGCAGGAGACAGACCTTATAATCGAGGCGGCAAAAAGGACCGGAGAGAAAGAGAAGGCATCTCTTATCGCTGAAGGCGAACATATCAAGCAGAAGATAGTTGAACAGGCAAAGGCAAGCATTGAATTCGAACTTGCAAAGGCAAGGCAGGCGATCAAATCAGAGACTGCGCTTCTGGCGCTTGAAGCAGCTGAAAACGAGATCAAAAAACGGCTTGGCAGTAATGAGCAGGAAAAACTCATTGATGAATATATAAAGAAGATCGAGGTAGCAGGTTGAATAAATCACATATCGCAAAAAAATTCAGTAAGGCGCTTATAAATGCCGTTGATATTTCTATCATTCCTGATTTATTGAAAGAGCTGAATCTGTTCTCAACTCTTATGGATTCCGACAGGAAGATAAGGCTGTTCATCGTCAGCCAGATATTCACTCCTGAAGAAAAAAAGTCAGTCCTGAAAAATATTACATCCCATTTGAAATTTTCGTCACAAACGGAAAAATTCCTTAACCTGCTTTTGGCTGAAGGGGCAATCTCGGTCATAAAAGAGATCATCGCAACATCTGACAGCATGTACCATGAAAAGGTCAGGAAGGTCACCGCAGAGGTATCTGCCCCTGTGGCGCTTGATGAAGCCAGCATAAAAAGGCTTAAATCCGCTCTCGGGTCTCTTACCAATAAAGAAGTTGATATAGAAAGCAGCATTGACCCTTCACTTATAGGCGGATTCATAGTTAAGGTCGGCAGCACCATATATGACAGCAGCATCAAGGGGCAGCTTAAACTTTTAAAGGCTGAGTTAATAAGATAAAACAAATTAGAAGTTAATATAGGGGGTTTCAATGGATATCACAGAACTCAAAGCTGGTGAGATAAGTGAACTGATAAAAAAACAGATAACCGATTTTGAGAAGCGTGTTGACGTGAGCGAAGTCGGCACGGTCGTAAAGGTCGGCGACGGTATCGCAAAGATCTACGGGCTTGACAATTGCATGTCCTCAGAGCTTCTTGAGTTCCCGAACAACATCTTCGGAATGGCGCTCAACCTTGAGACAGACTCTGTCGGCGCGGTTCTCTTTGGTGAAGATACCCTTATCAAGGAAGGCGACCTGGTCAAGCGTACAGGAAAGATCATGTCAGTTCCTGTCGGAGAAGCCCTGCTTGGAAGGGCGGTCAATGCTATCGGGCAGCCGATAGACGGCAAAGGCCCGATCAACACAACCCTGAGCAGGATAGTTGACGTTGTCGCTCCCGGCATCATCGACAGGCAGCCTGTGCGTGAACCTATGCAGACCGGACTGAAGGCAGTTGACGCGATGATCCCGGTTGGAAGGGGACAGAGAGAGCTCATCATCGGCGACCGCCAGACCGGAAAAACAGCGGTCGGAATAGACGCTATCATCAACCAGAAAGGCACCGGCGTGCTTTGTATATATGTCGCAGTCGGACAGAAACGTTCAAACGTCGTCCGTGTGGCCAAGAAGCTTGAGGAAGAAGGCGCGTTGGAGCATACGATCATTGTTTCTGCTACAGCAAGCGAGGCTTCACCGCTTCAATACATCGCCCCATACACAGGCTGCGCCATGGGCGAGTATTTCAGAGATAACGGCAAACACGCCTTAATCGTATATGATGACCTCAGTAAACAGGCAACCGCTTACAGGCAGCTCTCACTGCTCCTGAGGCGCCCGCCCGGACGTGAGGCATTCCCCGGAGACGTATTCTATCTCCATTCAAGACTGCTTGAGAGGTCTGCAAAGCTCTCTGACGCTCTCGGCGGCGGCTCTCTTACCGCGCTTCCTATAATCGAGACGCAGGCTGGTGACGTTTCAGGTTACATCCCGACAAACGTCATATCGATCACAGACGGCCAGATATACCTTGAGCCTGAGCTCTTCTATGCAGGCGTAAGGCCGGCAGTTAACGTCGGGCTCTCGGTCAGCCGTGTTGGAGGCGCCGCACAGACAAAGGCAATGAAACAGGTCGCAGGCACACTGAGGCTTGACCTTGCGCAGTTCAGGGAGATGGCGGCATTCGCTCAGTTCGGCTCTGACCTTGACGCGGCGACACTCGCACAGATCGAGCGAGGCAAGAGAATGGTCGAGCTGCTTAAACAGGATCAGTATGTGCCTATGTCAATGGGAGACCAGGTTATCGTTCTCTTCGCAGGCACACAGGGCTTTCTTGATGATGTACCCGTAGAAGCGATAAAAAAGTTCGAGAAAGAGTTCCTTGCTTACATACGCGGAACCAAAGATGAACTCAGGGCCGAGCTCGCTGATAAAAAAGCGATTGACGACACGCTCAAAGAGAAACTGAAAGCCGCGATCGCAGAATTCAAGAAAGGATTTTCAGCATAGCAACTGACAGCTAACCATGGCGACATTAAGAGATATAAAAAGAAGAATAACAGCGGTCAAGAGCACAAAGCAGATCACAAAGGCCATGAAGATGGTCGCCGCCGCCAAGCTGAGGCGGGCACAGAACAGGATGATCGACATGCGGCCGTATGCTGACAAGATGAATTCCGTCATCGCAAGCATGACCGGAGGCGAAGCTGCCCACCCCCTGCTTGTAAAGAGGCCGAGAAAGACCGTGGAGATACTGGTGCTTTCGAGCGACCGGGGCCTGTGCGGCGCTTATAATACCAATATCATCAAGGCTGCCGAAAAGTTAATAGCAACGCGGCACGATGAAAAATTCAATGTAAGCATAAGCATTGTCGGAAAGAAGGCGGCTGATTATTATAAAAGGCGCGATATTACGATCAGAAATTCATGGGTAGGATTATCAGGAAAACTCACTTACACCGATGCCCAGAAGATAGGAAGCGATATCGTTGAAAATTACGTCAATGAAACTATTGATGAGGTTTATATCATTTACAATAAATTCGTAACTGTAATGAATCAGGAGGTCACGGTAAAGAAACTTATGCCTGTGTCAGCGGAAAGTGAGGCCGGGGCAGAAGAACCGTCTACTGTATTCATTTATGAGCCTTCGCAGAAAGAGATACTCAACCAGTTACTGCCGAAAAATATTGAGGTGCAGATATACAGGGCGCTACTTGAATCACAGGCTTCAGAAGAGGCGGCAAGAATGACCGCCATGGAGAACGCCACACAGAACGCGGACGAAATGATAGGCAGCCTGACTCTTCAGTACAACAAGGCGAGGCAGGCTACCATCACCAAGGAGCTTATGGATATCGTCGGCGGCGTTGAGGCGCTGAAAGATTAATTTATATGTCATTCCCGTGAAAACGGGAATCCAGTTCCATATTTTCCGGATTCCTGCTTGTTCAGGAATGACAGATTGATATTTGATTTTTTTAATTTATGGAGGACATAGATCATGAATGAAGGTAAAGTTGCACAGGTCATCGGCGCTGTTGTTGATGTCGAATTTGAAGATAAAATGCCTGCGATATTGAGCGCTCTGAAAGTGGAGCAGGCCGGAGACTCTGCAAAAGGGATTCCGGATATAAACCTGACGCTTGAGGTGGCGAGCCATCTCGGCGACAACATGGTAAGAACCATCGCCATGACAACTACTGACGGCCTTGTCAGGGGCATGAAGGCTGTTGACACAGGGATGCCGATAACTGTCCCGGTCGGCGAGAAGACCCTCGGAAGGATAATGAACGTCATAGGCGAGCCTGTCGACCAGAAAGGCCCTATTGATTCGAAGACCAGGCTTCCTATACACAGAGAAGCCCCTGAATTCACACATCAGGACACCTCAACACAGGTCTTTGAGACCGGCGTTAAGGTCTTTGACCTGCTCGTCCCGTTCGTCAAAGGCGGCAAGATGGGCATGTTCGGCGGCGCAGGCGTAGGCAAGACCGTTGTTATCATGGAGATGATCCATAACATAGCAATGGTTCACGGCGGCGTTTCAGTCTTTGCAGGCGTCGGAGAGAGAACAAGAGAGGGTAATGACCTTTATCTTGAAATGAAAGAGTCCGGGGTTCTCAGCAAGACCGCCCTGGTCTACGGCCAGATGAATGAGCCGCCCGGAGCAAGGGCAAGGGTTGCGCTTTCAGCGCTTACCTGCGCTGAGTACTTCAGAGACGAGGGGCAGGACGTTCTTATCTTCCTTGATAACATCTTCAGATATACACTTGCGGGCGCGGAACTCTCAGCGCTTCTTGGAAGAATGCCTTCAGCCGTCGGATACCAGCCCACACTTGGAACAGATATGGGTGTGCTTCAGGAAAGGATAACATCAACAAACAAAGGCGCCATCACATCGATGCAGGCGATATATGTTCCTGCTGACGACCTTACAGACCCTGCCGTTGCTACGGCATTTACTCATCTTGACGGAACGGTCGTTCTCTCAAGGCAGATATCAGAGCTCGGCATCTACCCTGCCGTTGACCCGCTTGATTCAACATCACGTATCCTTGACCCGCTCATCCTTGGTGAAGAGCACTACGCTGTTGCAAGAAAGGTGCAGATCATTCTGCAGAGGTACAAGGAACTTCAGGACATCATCGCAATCCTTGGAATGGAAGAGCTTTCAGAAGACGATAAGCTGACGGTCAGCAGGGCAAGAAAGCTTCAGAGGTTCCTGAGCCAGCCGTTCCACGTTGCTGAAACATTTACAGGCACCCCGGGCAAATACGTAAAGCTTGCTGACAGCATCAAAGGGTTCAAAGCGATAGCAGAAGGAAAATATGACACCGCCCCTGAGCAGGCCTTCTACATGGTGGGAGCCATTGAAGAGGCTGAGGCAAAGGCAAGGGGCCTCGGCTGGAACGGATAAGGATTTAAATGGCAGATAAAAAACTTACATTGGATATTGTCACGCCTTACGGCCATGTCTTTACCGGCGAAGTGGATGAGGTCATAGCAGCAGGAAGCGAAGGCGAGTTCGGCATCCTGCCTGACCATATACCTTTCCTCACAACTCTTAAGATCGGCATGCTGACATATAAGAACGGCTCTGAAACAGGATACTTCTTTGTTAACTGGGGATATGCCGAGGTGGGGCTGGACAAGGTCACCATACTTGCAGACAGCGCTGAAAAGGCTGAAGATATTGATATCGAAAGAGCCAAAAGATCCAAACAGCTCGCTGAAGAAAAGCTTAAACATGACCAGAGAGTTGAGGATGCTCACGCGGATGCGGCAATTGAACGCGCATTAGCAAGAATACAGGTAGCAGAAAAACGTCATACAAAATAATTATTCGAAAAGAGGTGAGGAGATTTGGATATTCCTCACTTCTTTTTTTTATCTCATTTTCCGGTTATAAATCATGTTGAAACTCCTGATCTTCGACCTCGACGGCACACTTGCAGACACCAGTCTCGATTTAACTTCCGCTATTAATTATGCTGTTGAGCCTTTCGGAACCGGGCCGTATTCCGTTGAAGAGACCAAGATGATGGTCGGCTCAGGCATAACAAAACTCCTGCACTCATTAATACCTGAGAAAGCCCTTTCCAAATACGACCCAAAGGCTGATCCGTTCGAAGAGGTCAGTACGAGGTTCCTCAGTTACTACTCAGCGCATCTCCTTGATGATACGACAGCGTATCCGAATGTAAAAGAGACGCTCTCGAAACTCAAGTCATACAAGAAGGTTGTGCTGACAAACAAGAGAGAAGGTTTTTCTAAAGAGATACTCAAAGGGATCGGCCTGCTCGATCTCTTTGATACTGTGCTTGGAAGCGACAGCGTGGCTGAGAAGAAGCCCTCGCCTGTCCCGATATTGAATATCATTGAGCATTACGGCGTATCAAAAGATGAAACCATCATCATCGGCGACAGCAATTTTGATATAAGCGCAGGCAAGGCTGCCGGGATACGGACTATTGCAGTCACCTATGGTTTCCGCCCTGTTGAGATGCTGAAAGACGCTGACTTTATTATTGATAATTTCGCGGATATCCTGCCTATTCTGCAGAAGATATAAACGATATGAAACCAAAATCCGGCGAGACTTTAGACAGCATCAAGGACGTCAAGATACTCCAGTCTGAAAAAGGCTACCGCTTCAGCATAGACGCAGTCATACTCGAAGACTTCATATCAGCAAAAAAGCATGACCATGGCATTGAACTCGGAGCCGGTTCCGGTGTGATCTCCATATTGCTTGCCAAAAGGTTCAGCAGCATTAAATTGACGGGTGTCGAGATACAGAAGACGCTTGCCGTACGTGCTGAGAAAAATGTGAAGCTGAACAGCCTTGAAGACAGGGTAACCATACTTAGATCAGACATTAACAAATTGAAAAATATATTCCCTGCAAATAAAGCTGACCTTGTATTTTCAAACCCGCCGTTCAGAAAGACAGAGACCGGGCTGATCAGCAATGATGAGGAAAGAGCAGCTGCAAGGCATGAGATAAAGATGACGCTCTCCGGCCTTATAGAGACCGCCTCATACCTTCTTAAGGACAGGGGAAGGCTGTACATGATCTATCATCCCTTCAGGCTGATCGAGCTCATAAGCCAGATGCAGAGATCCAACATTGAGCCTAAGAGGATGAAGTTCGTCCATTCCCGGCAGGGTGAAGAGGCAAAGATGGTGCTGATAGAGGCTGTCAAAGGCTCAGGCAAATGGCTTAAAGTTCTCCCTCCTCTTTACATACATAATGGAGGCAATGAGTACACTGGAGAGATAAAAAAGATGCTTGGGAAATGATCTGCTCCTTTATTTTTTCACAGGATATTTATGTTAATATAATCACCATGGGGCTGTAGCTCAGACCCATAGAAGAGAGCGGTCGATTCGACAGGCCGACGGTTTATAAGAAGTGCAAAATTATTACATTAGATAATCAATCATATGGGGCTGTAGCTCAGCTGGGAGAGCGCTTGACTGGCAGTCAAGAGGTCGACGGTTCGATCCCGTTCAGCTCCACCATGCAAACCATAGGGGGCTGTAACTGACAGCCCCTTTTTTTATTTATGGCCTATTATGTATACCTGCTAAAAAGTAAAAGCAAGGGCGCTTCATATGTTGGCCATACTCAGAATCTAGATATCAGACTTGCCGAGCATAATAGCGGTAAAAGCAAATCAACACGTTACAGCCGTCCATGGGAACTGGTTTATAGTGAAGAAGTTCAGACACGTTCTGAAGCAGTTAAACGGGAACAATACTTTAAATCTCAAATTGGCAGGCTTGAATTAAAGTCCAGAGGATTACTCTGAGAACGCAATGATGTTTTCAGTTTATGAGAGCGGTCGATTCGACAGGTCGTCCCGACGAGTCGGGATCAGCTCCACCAATGAAAACCATAGGGGGCTGTAACTAACAGCCCCTTTTTTTTATTTTCCTTCAGGCTGCAACCCCTGTATTTTGCTTTTGCATATTTCATGTTAAGATTATTCATGCGTTATTAAATTTTAGAGGAGGCGGTTATGGCTGAAATAAATTTAAAAATAGAGGGCATGAGCTGCGGGCACTGTGTAATGGCGGTAAAGAAGGCTCTTGATAATCTCGCCGGCGTGACTTCATCAGAAGTAGCGATCGGCTCTGCAAAGGTCGCATACGACGGGACGAAGACAGACAGAGAAAAGATTGAGGATGCGGTCAGAAAGGCAGGATATCAGATAGTTTAAGAAAGAGCATCATATCGTCTCACCTTCTGTCAGTTTCCTGAGGCCCCTGTGGCTTCTGATCCCGTGCACCGTCTCAGAGGCGCTCTTCCCAAACTTGCTGAAGACGATCTTCAGGAACCGCTTCTGCTGCCTGTTATAAAAGAACCAGCGGTGCCTCTTTGCCGATATCATTTCAGGCAGGATATGTTTTTGCAGCAACGCATGATAAGCGTTCCCGGCGTCTATATTTTCATTTACTGATTTTATAATAGCCCCGGCAGCAAGCTCGCCGCTTCTATGGGCATAAAATATCCCCTCGCCGAATATAGGGTCTGCAAATCCTGCAGCATCGCCTGCGAGAAGAGTGCTGCCGAAGAACGGCTTCATCAGAAAATTGCCGAAAGGAAGAGGATACCCTCTCACACTTTCTTTTTTTAGTTCATCCAACCTAATTTCAGACAGGAAATCATGGAAAGAATCCACAAAACCCTTCTTCTTATTCTTCCTGTTAAGGCCGCATATGCCGATCACCAGCCTCTCGCTGTTGGGAAATATCCATGCGTACCCGTAATCCGCAAAACCGAAAAAGACCATGGGATGATCCACCTCAAAGTTTACATCTGCCCGGGCAGCGGTTATCTCTATCGCTGTACCAAGGTCATATTGCCATGAATCTCTGTTAAACCTTTCAGACGGAAATCCCTTTCTAACTGAACTGTGCACACCGTCAGCGCCGATGATGAACTTAGCCTTAAGCACCCTGCCTGAATCTGTCATGACTGCATTTAAAGAGAGATCGCAATTAGTGACACTCTCCCCTTCGGCTGTCACCACGCCTGCGCCTTTTGCCTTGTTCAATAAAAAGTCGTCATAAACATATCGTTCTACAAAATAATAAGGAACGGCAAACCTGTTCTTCGCAAGGCTCTCATTTCTGTGAAGGATCTCATATCTGTCAGATTCAAAATTGATCGCACCGATCTCTTTCAGAGAGCCTGTCGTCTCATTGAATACTCGTTTTAAAAGCCTGACTGTCTTGTGAGTGATGAGCCCTGCGCAGAGCTTCTTTCTGGGGAAACTGCTCTTGTCGATTATCAGGACACTCAGGCCTGCTTTGGCAAGAATATAACCGGCAGTGGAACCGGCCGGCCCGCCGCCTGCGATTATTACATCGTACTTTATCGGCTCAGACATATTACCGCCCCAGTAATATGGAGCCTCCGCTATAAAAAGTCCCTGCGACCGCTGCCGTCATGAGACAGGCAAGGGTTGCGGCAAGCAATGCCCTCGGCCCTACCGCTGAAAGGTCCTTTATCCTTTCAGGAGCAAGCGCAGCGGTGCCGCCGACAAAAATAGCGAGAGAAGCTATATGGGCAAAACCACACAACGCGTACGTGGCAAGAAATGCCGAACGCGGGTCATGAAGAGCGTCTTTTGATAAAAGCGCGGAAAGGTCTATGTATGATTTCGTCTCAGTAAGCACAGCCCTTTCGCCGATAAGCTTTGCTATCTCAAATGCGTCAGACGCAGGGACGCCTATTATCAGTGTGAACGGATAGAAAATATATCCAAGAAGGCCTGTAAGCGACCAGTCAATGCTAATGCCTGCAAAGCTGTTTATGTTACCGCCTGCCGAACCCAGCATAAGGTCAGTAAGGGCGGCAAGCCCGAGAAAAGATATAAGAAGCGCGCCTACCCCGGCGGCAAGCTTCAGCCCTGCATTAGCGCCGTTTATCGTAGCCTCAATTATGGAAGACTCTTTTTCATAATAAGGCGCGACATCAACTCCGAGTGTCACGGGCTTTTCGGTCTCAGGCATAAGGAGCTTCGACATTATCACAGCCGCCGGCGCTGAAAGTATTGATGCGGATATGAGATGCCCCGCTATCGTAGGGAACTTGTTATGAAGTATGAGGACATAAAGAGCGAATACCGTTGATGCAATCGTAGCCATTCCGGCCGTAAGTATGGTGCAGAGTTCCGAGCGTGTCATCTTCTGGAGATAGGGGCGTATGGTTGTCATAGCCTCAATGCCCACGAAGATATTGCTTGATGTGCAGAGCGCCTCGGCACCGCTTATCTTCATCAGCTTTGTGAATGTCCTGGAGAATATCTTTATGAACCACGGCATGATGCCTATGTAATAGAGTATGTTCATAAGGCTCGCGAAAAATATTATCGTAGGGAGAGCCTGAAAGACGAAGATAAAGCCCAGGGACTGCTCGCCGTTCGGCCCTGTCGTGCCCGGCGGGTAGGCGAGAACGCCAAAGAGAAACTTTGCCCCTTCGTTCGCGACAGAAAGCACGCTTACAACCGAATCGTTCAAAAAGAGAAAGACCTGCGCGCCTGCAGGGATGATGAAGATAAAGAGCGAAAATATAAGCTGAAGCGCGATGCCCCAGATGATGACCCTCCAGTTTATCAGCTTCCTGTCAGTTGACAGGCTCCACGCAAAGGCCATCAGTATAAATATGCCGGCAAAGCTTACAAGGTTATAATTCATGGGTTCCTCCGAACTGAATTATTTGTTGTCTTAAATGGTGCGAGAGGGGGGACTCGAACCCCCAAACCTTGCGGCACCAGATCCTAAGTCTGGCGTGTCTGCCAATTTCACCACTCTCGCTGTTAACTCTTTTATTTGCCTGCCGACAGGCAGGTCTGCTCCCGATAAATCGGGACAGGCAATTTCACCACTCTCGCGTGATTGATTTTAATGAATTCATGAACCGTAATCAACTGTTTATTGATCCGTTATCGGTTAATTAATACTTTGCCCTCATTATATTTATGAATCAGCATAGTAATTAAAGATTGATATGGAATGCCCTCTTCGATCGCCTTTGCCCTGATCTTCTTTAAATCCCTCTCACTCATTCTAATATTGATCCGTTTTTGTTTATTGAGGCTATAGCGTGCATGTTCCTCGTATTGTTTCTTTTCCTTCTTGGTTAGGTCGGAAAGCCACTCCTCTTTTTCAAGTGATATTGCCAATTCCTTTTCGTCTTTATCTAAGTATGCTGCCTTATTCATCTTTTGCCTCCAAAATACTTTTTTGTTGCTTTGCTGTTTGGTATTATTGTTTTCAGGAATATTTTTTCATTATCCTCAACGTATGGCACAGAATATATATAATCTTCGATCTTTACAAGAAAGACTTCCTGATTTGGATATTTTTCCGAATTAGGATGTCTTACCCTGTCTATCAGATCACCCAATGCTATCGCCAATTCAACCTGCTCAAAAGACACATCTCGTGTTTTTTTAAGCATCTCATTTTTCTCATCATTCCAGTCAAAATATTTCATAAGTGTGTGCCTATTGTATTCGTGTTATAGAATAACAATGATTTATGTTTGTGTCAAATCATTAAAAGTGGAATAATCAAACAGGATAGAGAATAATGCTACTCAGTCACAAGAAGTATCAGCCCGCATTCCGGGCACTCGGCAGTGTCGCTTTCCACAGGGGTAGAACATGCCGGGCATCTGCCCTGACTTAGCATCTCTTTTGAATGCAGGAACTCCGGATCGATCTCTGCATAGTAATCAGCTATCCGCTCCCCTGCCCTCTCAGCATCTTCAGATGAGACCATAAGCTGAAACTTTTCTCCGCAGCATCCTTTTTTACACCCTGCCTCTGAGTTAACAAGGCACGGTATCCCTGAGCGGACAAGAACATCAGAAAGCTCGTTCATCCACCTCAGCTCGCCATCCTTTACCACAATCGGATCCGCGATCATCTCCACCGCGCACCTCTCACGATCCTGATACACCCTCTCAAGTTCCTCAGGATGCACAAGCACCGCCCCGCAATCAGCGCACTTCTCGATGTGCGGGTTATACTCAGTTTTGCAATCTGGACATATTTTTATCTGTGTCATATATATAGCATTTTGTCTCAGTCTATTGAGTTCTATTTGTTCATTTCTTTAATTTGTGTCCAATAAGCACTTGTTTCAAGCTGCGTTTGAAATTCCTGCATAAACTCTTTTTTACCTGCAATGTCAGGCAACCAGGCTTTATCAAAGAATTGCCAGGCGACGTTAGCATTGCCTGAATATATAAGTTCGAGCATATAACTCCAAAGCTCTACAGGCGGATTCCCATTTTTCCATGAATAATTCTCCCGTATCATTTTTACCTTATCAGCCAACGTTTCTTGTGTCGGAGGTTGCTTGAGCATTAGATCGGTAGCTAATATATATTTACCGTTCTTAAACTCAAGAATGATATCGGGTGCAGGCGACCCCGCGAAACTTGTGTTCCAATAAGCAAATGTCCAATCATTTGTAACAAAGACCAGTTTTTTGTCCCCTCTTAAATCTTCAAAATGTGATAGACCATTATGACCAGCATCCAACGTTGCAATTTTTTTGAATTTCTGGCCAATCTCAAAAACATGAAAGGTATAACAGCAATGTGCGCCACCAGACCATTCATTAATAACCAGATTAGGCTCTCCCCTGCCTGTAATATCCTTTCCTATGACTATAACCCCAAATTTCTTCATTACATCATCCGTATATACATGATCAAATCTAAACTTATACCCATCTTGCTTAAAGACTGTTTTTTCATTCTGAATTATTTCCAAATAACCTTTCTCGTCTTCGTCATCAATGAATATCTTAAATGTATAATTGTTGTACGATAGCTTCCCGCGCAAACGTAAGATCGGCTTTGGAAGATTGCCAAGCTGTATTTCAGCTACTTCGGTTTCGAATTTATATTCTTGAGTTTCAGATACCTTTATTGTCAGCCTATTTATTTTAATGATGTCGGGATCAATAAGTTCAAAGTGAGGGGCAGAAGCATATTCTGGCAGCTGCCAGAATTCGTTTAAGATACTATCATAATAATATATAGGGAAGATTTTGGGATTATCTAAATCTGAGTTGCTAATAATTAAGTATTGAGAATTGGCTGTCCAAGCGACTTCCTCAGTTCTTAACTCTCCCCCAGAATAAGATCTAAAGTCATTTTTTGATATAATCTCTCCATTGATTTTCTTAATTTCAACGTGAATTCCATTATTCTTCTCGGCAAATGAAATAACGGTGGCTTTAAGATGACCATCAGGCGAAACATATTCTGTTGCTTGTTGTGCCATTACCGATAAAGGGCTCGATATAAACACAACAGATAGAACCATAAAATATAGAAGTTTAATCATCAGTCTTTTCTCCCCTCAATACAAACCGTCTCAGGTGTATTCTTCACAGCTATCTTTTTATACCCTGTTTCAGAAAGCCAATGTTTGATCTCTTTGGTAGTGTAGCAACGACCGTTTGGCGTACCCATGAGCATGTTCACTGAGAATAGAGCGCTGTGCGGCGGGGCTGTGCGGGCTTCGTTGATTGGGAATTCCTGCACGACCACTCTGCCTCCGGAATTGAGGGCTGACATGCACTTTCTCAAAAGCGCGATATTCTCCTCAATTGAAAAAGCATGAAGTATCTGGCTTAAGAGGATGAGGTCATAGCCTGAGCCTATACTGTCCACATGGAAGTCTCCGGAAATGAAAGTAATGCCCTTGATGCCATTGCGGTGCGCAACTTTTTTGGCGATCGCGATCGTCGCAGGCAGGTCGAAGATCGTTGCCTTAACTCCCTTCTTTGCCATCGCCATCGCGTTGGTGCCCGGCCCGCCTCCGAGGTCGAGCATCGTCTTTACATCTTTAAGACCTATCGCTTTGATAAGGCTGTCTGTGCGGAGGATCGTGAGGTTATGCATGCCCATGATAAACGACTCATGGTCGCGCCTGCGCTCTGCCGCTCTGCCGGTCTTTACCACTTCATCAAGATGAGAGAAGCCTTCCCACATGCCTGATGCGTGCCTTACGATATCACCCTGATAGAGGCGAGCGCCCTTGACAAGATAGCGTGTGCTAACCGGCGCATTGCGATATTTCCCGTCCCTTGCCTTTATCACCAGCCCTATGCCTGTAAGCGCGTCAAGCAGTATCTCCATGGCGCGCGCATCGGCCTTTAACTTTTTTGAGACCGCTGCCGCTGTTGTGGCTTTTTTCAGATGGTCAAATACCCCGAGGTTATTCGCCGTCAGCACAACCCTTGAAGCCATAAATCCTGCATAGAGCCTTCGTAATCCTATGAGATCTTCATCTGCCATATCCTTGCCTCTCTTGTGTAATTGATTTTAGTAGATCTATGAACCTTCTTTTTTGTCCGGCTTGATACTGTCCATCATGACCTTCATTCCTTCTTTGCCGTCATTATCATAGCAGCTGCAGCTTGATTCACCTGAATCTCTCGGAGGCATGCCGCTCGCTGAATATCCTTTTTCACTGCAGAATTCAGAGCATAGCCTGCCATCGTCTTTCGGCCCTATATTGCCGATAAGATACTGATGAAGAACTATCACAATGACCAGTCCGAAGATTGCGGCGGCAGATATCACAATATGTTTCGAATCCAGATCAGGTTCATCTTCACGATCTTCCCCGGTCTTGTACCCGATGACTATCGAAGCTGTCCACAGCGCCAGGAAACCAAGGATTAACAGAATAGAGAGCAGCTTTTCAGCATATGCCGGCCAGGGATCGTCACCAAAAATAAAGATCCAGAAAATGCCGGCCGCTCCTCCGAAGACAATAGTTGAAACGATCAGAGAAACAAAAAACCCGGGCACCCCGAATAACAAAGCATATATATATCTTTTCTTCATTTTAAAAAACCTGTCAATCAGTCTCTTATTCCAGGAATAAATATGCGTATGTCTTATTTTTTCGGATTTAAATAATTATATTGGTTAGCTGTAAATGTTACAAGAGAAAAATATAGTGATGTGGTTAAGGAGTTACCGCAAAGAATGAAACTGTGTTACCGGATGTATCGCTGAGTAATTATTGTCAGCAGCTATCGCCTTTCGTCTGGCTATGAGAACTACAGGGTTTATCCTGCTCATAGATGTCATGGAATAGTTTATTTACGTCGGCAGTTGCAGATATATTTTCTGATTCGCTCGAATAATCTCTGACTTCAAGAGATGCGCAGCCGACAAGGGCAAAGCTCAACAACAAAGCGGATATGATCATTGTTATTCTCATTTCTTCTCCTCCCGTGATGTCAATTTTTTATCCCTGAAAATCAATACGGTATGGCTGATTTCGTAAATTGAGGTAATTATAGTGCTACGGATAATAAATATGCAAGCAAAAAATGCAGTAGTGTCAAGCCAATTTAGAAATGTCCTATTTTTACCAAAATAGAAATGTCCGGTTTTTACTATTGCCTCCAAAGGAGTTTTTGTACCTCACCCAACCTTATCACCTTCAAAACGGCTCAGGCGGGTACATCGGAGCATGAGCTGAATACAGTTCAACCCAGTCGGCGTTATTCTCCTCAGTTGACAGTGCTCTCCAGACATCGTTGCCATCAAAGGTGATATATCTTGAGAACCAGGGATTAGACATATTGCCTAAATAAATTTCTCCCGGAAATGCGTTATAAGTACTATCGCCTGTAAATTCAGGATTGCGTGCTGCACCTCCATAAGCCTCTCCCGGATAGCCGAATATATGTATTGCGTTCCCACTGCTGCCCGTCAGATACCAGAAGGCCTGCATAAATATAATTGAACTATCACACAATCCTGCCGTGGCATCAAAACCATCATTCCAATATGTGTCATGCAATGGGTCATCTGTATGATAAACATATGGGGGCTTGCTATAAGAAGAATCATATGGATGAGTGACTAAATCAGCCCAAGTAGTTCTCTCCATCCTGTTGACAGTGAAGGGATGGCCATCCACATTTATCACCGCCTTATGGTATAAACGCCTGTCCCCGGGTTCTGTTCCCTGCTGAACAAGCTTTGCCTGCCCGGGAACCTGTTCAACTTTCCAATAATACTGAATGTTATTATCATAACCCCAATCTTCCGGCACAGTCCTTGTCGCAGCTGTCAACATTAAAATACTTTGAGTATCATAGTACCCGCTCCTGTCGTCACCTGATTCCTCATATGTTGATCCTGCGAATGGCCAATCTATAGACGCAGGGTATTTATATTGGCCTGTTAGATTGTCTCTTATCTTGCTGTCGCGATCCCTAAAGACTATAAAATGCGCTCTTATCAGATTCATACCAGGCATGGCAACAACTTTTCCGGCCACCGCGTCATATTCACTGCCAATCCTTCCATTGAAGACAAGGACGTATTTATCCTGTTCCTTCGGAGAAGCCGGAGAGTCGAAGTTTATAGTTGAGCTTTTGTTATTCCCACGTACAAAAAGATCACCGTACCACAAGCGATGTCTCTGATTACTCGCATCATCATAATAAATCTCAAACATCCCTTTCATCTCTTCATTAGTGTTGTTTACGATCACATATCCATAACCTGCGTCAGAATCAAATTCTAAAGTTATATCTCCCCTGAAGAAGTAATTCAGCAGCCCTGCGGAGTAGCCGACTGCGCGGGGGAGCAATAGTTTTGCATACTCTTCATAAACAGCTTCATCTTGATAAAAATCCAGTTCATGAACCTCCCCACCAATATAATCCAGTCTTGAAGTTGTTGTGTATTTCGGCTTAACAAAGTGGTCAATAATTTCACCGTCTTTTTCCTTTTTGATATAAAGGGTGGGCTGTTGAACTCCGTCTTCTGTAGTTACTGTCTCAGGAAGTATGTTCTTACTAATCAACTCCTGCAGGTTTGTGCTTAATTTATTTGGATATGGGAAATAGTGGGGATCAGTTTGTGCAAGGTCTTCTTTGAAAATAGTATCGGGACTTGCAAAATTCGAATTTGTGTATTCTGCAAGCCCTATTGATTGACTCGTTGCTAAACTGTTTCTAAAAAACTGAGATGGATCATCGGCATTGTATTGGTCAGTATCAATAAAGAGGGCTGAAGGCGTAAGGTTACTGTCGTAATACGCTTGGTCTAATGTTAATGTCGAAGGCGCAGGTAATGCCGGAAATTTAATGTTCGTTTCAGGTATAAAGACTTTAAGTGCCTCTAATTTAAAATACTTCTCTGCTGCCCACACTTCAATATTTAAACGACCATCTTTATTTATATTAAAAGGATGTGCGTCATTTCTAACATGGTCAGGCTGAGCAGCGTCCTGTATGAGATGCATCTGCTGTCCTAATCCTCTGAATGTTTTCGCAAAATACATATCCCTTTCTGCTTTTGTTGTTGCAACTTTCACACCTGCAAAGTTCTTTCCTGTCAACGCAACATAAAAATCTTCTCTTGTTTTTTGCCATGACCAGTCTCCGCCAAGAGAGTTCTCTTGCTTAATGCTATTCTGTGCCCAAAGAAGAGAAGAGTCACCAGAGTAAGGGATAAACAGAACCGTGTCATCTAACCCTGCTTCCGTCCACGTTTTTAATGGATTGTGAAAATGATTATTAAATCGCGCCTTACCTGTGACTGCTTCCCACTTTGAGCCATCATCTTCAAGCTCTGCTCCTTCTTGAATCCAGTTTTCAATTTTCCCTTGCTTAATCGTTGAACTTCCATCCCATACAAGGATGTCTAATAACCCCTGATCAAATCCAAGTTTCTTTAAATAATCGCAAGTTATATCTTGCACATTGTTACAGAGACGTAACACGGAAGAATCTGCTGCATATTTCGAAAGAAGCTTATGCGTAACTTTATCATCCCAGGCTAACCCATTTTCATTCACGGTAAAGATAAAGAGAAATAATAGGATAAACTTTACAGCATAACACCTTCTCATCTCTTATCCCTCCAAATGTCTATAATGCCAATTCCCAGATCTTTACTATTCTTGTTAGATTCATCCAACATTAGCTTTACTTTTTCATACGGAGCTTCACCCGGTGGAAGCGGTGGCATATCTCTTTTTCTTTCCTCCATTGTCAACTTTTTTAAAGGAATAATCGCTTTATTACCTTCCCATTTGATATAAGTTGCATACTTCTTGAGACTATTCCAAGAACCACTTTCATAGCTATACCCTGCTTTGAATATCAGAATATCCATAGGATTAACATTGCTGAGCATGCTGATTCCCTGCCCCGAAAGTGAAAACTCTCCATCCTGGTCAGTCAATGTCTCGCTTGCGTCATAGAATTTATGAATTGCTCCTGCTACCGTTGCATACTCCTTGTACCAGGTGCCTAAAACTACCGCCTTCTCAATCGGCTTTCCAGTATCCGCATCTATAACTTTCCCTTTAAATGATCCTTCATAGTTTGCCAAGCTTGTGGCGCAACCTGTCGACATTACAAATAACAGACTAAATAAGAATAAAAGTTTTATTGATCTCATACTGTCTCCTCTCTTAAAAGATATCTATTTTCCAGATGCCATTCTCATCAAGAACAAAATAGATAAAATATGCTATTTCGTATGACTGTCCGGCATATACTTCATTTTTTCTGATTCGATATTTGGCAATATTGTTTTTGGCATAAATAAGCTCAATATCCTGCATATCTTGCACAAACTGGGGCAAGAAGGCATCAATATCATTAAAGAGTTGTGTATAGTGTGCTTGCTTGTCATCTGTGAAAGCATTTACCGCAGTAGTTATATTATGATTCCCCAGCGCCGCCTTCATCCCCTCCCACTTCCCCTGTAACAGCGCATCCAGTTCAACTCTATCCTGAACAACTACCGCAATGGTATCTGTATATCCATTGCCTGCTGAGTCAGTGGCCAGTATCATTGGATAGTAGATGCCTTCGTATGCATAAGTAAATGATACATCATCAAAAACAGCGCCTGTGTAGTCAAGATCAAAGCTGCCCTCATAATTCCCGTCCATCTGATAGGTTGATACAGAATCCGGCAACGATGTATCAACTGAAAAATACGCATCAAACGTTGCAATACCTGATTCGATATTTGAGTTCAGTTTCACATACGGTTTTGTGGTATCTGCAAAAACAGTTATTGAGGTTACAGAGCTATTGCCTGATGTATCAACTGCATTAACCGTAATTATGTTTTCACCTTCAACCAATGGCAGATGATTCACAAAGAACTGTCCATTATAAACAACCGCAACTACACCATTTACAGTCACACCGGTCTCATTTCCCGTGGCATTCACTATCGTCCCGCTGGCCATTGTATCAGCCCTTGATAATGCCGCGCCGTCAGCCGGATAGGTTATGTTTATATTTATGGCAGGAGGAGGATCCAGAGTTGTAAAGGAACCGGCATCTGATGATGAAGAGAAACCATAATTGTTTGTAGATGTTATTTTGATGTGATATGTTGTGGCCGGTTTCAGCCCGGCTAATGTCATATTGTGAACCAAAGCCATCTCAGTATCAGAGAGAGAATTACCATATGATACGGTTTCACCATACTCTACGACACTGTCGGCAGGCAAGTCTGTTGACCATGAGACCATTGCTGAACTTGATGTAATGTCAGTTACCGCCTCATTAGATATTTTAGGCAAGATCGGGCTTAATGCAGCATTAATGGTTAAAGCCTGGTTCCAGGATACATTGCCTGAAATGTCATAAACCGTATATCCATCTTTTGTAATGCTGCCTGTAAAATCACCGGATTCGATACTACTTATATTGTATATGCCGTCAGCAGCCGTTGATACAGTATAAATATTATTTACAGAATCTGTAATAGAAATATTCGCCGACAAAAGAGGTAAACCCGTTAATACATCAGTTACTCTTCCAGATATGCTTCCTTTAACAGCCCTTGTCAGGTTAATGCTGCGGGATGCAACCCTGCCGGCCTCATCAGTTGCCGTTACTGTTATCGTGTTAATACCGATTGCCAGCGGAATGACAGCGGTAAACGCATTGCCTGATATTGCTGCTTCAACTCCGTTCACGTTGACTGAGACAACCGGATATGGCGAGATTACCATGCCTTGAACATCAGCTGAAGGAGCGATTGTCATTTCACCATCTAAAGGTGTCTGAATTGAAACTTCGAGAGGGTCTTCTCCCTCCAATACCCTTATCCCGTCCTTAAAGCTCACAAGACAGTAACTGTCCGTATAAGCAATATGTTTTGCTTTCTTGCCGATATAATCCTCTTTTAATATTTCACCTGTTGCCGGATCAATGGTTATCAAATTACCGCTTTCCTTGTCAGTAACTAATAAGCTCTCTCCTTTAAGTTCAATGTCCCCCGGCAAATATTGCAAAGCAGTTAAGGGAGTCAATACCTGTGTTTCAATATCGAGTATGTATACATGGCCGTCATCTGTTAGTATGGCTGCCTCAGCATTATTACTATCTATAGAAACATCCCTGATTCCCTTATCAAAAGCATGGCCGGCTATTTTTTCACCGTTTTCAGTAAATATGTTTAGCCTGCCCTTATCACTGTTATGATCTTTTTCACTTTCTTCATCATCGTCTTCGTTGTCATCTTCTTTATTCACAGCACCTGCCGCTGCAAGCAGCAATCCCTTTTCAGAATAGCACCATAAGCCGGAGATATTTTCTTTCAGCTTTATCTTCTTTGCCACTGTCATATTTGAAAGGTTTATTATTTCGATGATCCCTTTTCCCTGCAATTTAACAGCCGCAATATTTCTCACGGCGTCAATACAGAACGCCTCCGGCTTCTCTTCAGCCTTAATTTTCTTGAGGACTATCCCTGTTTCAAGGTTGAGAATTAATATATCTTTCTCATTCTCCAGCGAGACAAGAAGCCTGGATCCTGTGTCATCAATAGAGACCGCTTTGACCTCTTTATTAAATTCAGCGAGAACCCTGAATGTTGCTGAATCAGGGTCAATGGATATAATGGACTTCTCCATGACAGCCACCGCTTTGTTCCCTGCGGCTTCCATGCTCTTTATCCTTTTTTCTATATTAATAACCGCTTGGCCGGTGAGGGCATGAGATGGAGACAACAGAGCAGATGCGATGATAATAGCGATAAAAAGAATTATGCAGGCAGCAGTTACCAGTCTCTTATTCAATCTAAAAGCAATCTTCATGGCACTCCTTATTCCGCTTCTTAATTAGTGATTGGTTATAATCGTAAAGATACAATATGCTAATGTTTTAACAAATAATTCTTTTTTTGTCAATAGTTGTTAATTGCCGGGATTTCAGAATGTTTTTCATTTATTATCCGTACGGATATTGTTGACTAATCCCCTCTTCACAATCCTTTCACTCAGAAGAGGTATCTTAAATACATGAAGAAAGCGCTCATAATTTTATCCCTTACAATATTATCAGGAGTGACAGCCATGACTATGATCAAAGGCAGTGATAAAGAAAATGCCCAGGCGTCTTCTGCGAAACTTGAGAAGGCCACCTTTGCCGGAGGCTGTTTCTGGTGCATGCAGCCGCCTTACGACAAGCTCAAAGGTGTCATCTCTACAAGGGCAGGCTACACCGGCGGCCATAAAATAAACCCGACATATGAGGAGGTCAGCACCGGCACAACCGGGCACGCCGAAGCGGTTGAGATAATGTTCGATCCGGCCCTGACCGGTTACGATGAACTGCTTGATGTCTTCTGGCACAGCATCGACCCGACGACCACGAATAAACAGTTCGCTGACAACGGCACTCAGTACAGGACAGTTATCTTCTATCACAACGAGGAGCAGAAGAGGTTCGCCCTCGCCTCAAAGGATGCGCTCGAAAGATCGGGCAAGTTCTCAAAGCCTATCGTGACCGAGATAGTCCCTGCTTCGGAATTCTATGCCGCGGAGGATTACCACCAGAAGTTCTATGAGAAAGAGCCGGAGCATTATAAAATGTATAAGACAGGCTCAGGCAGAGAGGACTTTCTTGAGAAAACATGGGGAGAATCAGACAAGATGAAAGATGAAAAGCAAAAATACATTAAACCCTCGGACGATGAACTAAAGAAAAGGCTCACCCCGCTTCAGTACAAAGTCACGCAGGAAGAGGCCACAGAGAGGGCGTTCGATAATGAGTACTGGAACAATCACCGCGCTGGCATTTATGTGGATATCGTAAGCGGCGAACCGCTCTTCAGTTCCGCTGACAAGTATGAGTCAGGCACCGGCTGGCCGAGCTTTGCAAAACCGCTTGAGCCTGCCAATATCAAAGAGTACAAAGACACGAGCCTTGCCGCGAACAGAACAGAGGTCAGAAGCAGGCACGGCGGCTCCCACCTCGGGCATGTCTTTAACGACGGGCCTGAACCGACAGGCCTCCGCTATTGCCTGAACTCAGCATCCCTCAGGTTTATCCCGAAAGAGGATCTGGAGAAAGAAGGTTACGGGGAATATAAGAAGCTGTTTGAGTAGCACACTCATAAGAATATGATATAATCTGAATCAACCAAGGAAACAGTATTATGAAGCGCGAGATCATCATAGAAAAAATAAAAGAGACCCTTCTGAAGCAGGGGATACAAAAGGCATATCTATTCGGGAGTTTTGCAAGGAAAGAGAGAATATATCACGATATTGATATAGCAATAGAGCCCCCCGAGGATTTCTCTTTGCTTGACCTCGTGCATGTTGAAAATCTTCTGAAGAAAAAGATAAAGAAGGATTTTGATGTTATTACCATGAATTCCATCAGCCCGCATCTCAAGCCCTATATTCAGCCGAACCTCGTTGAACTGATATGAAGAAAGAGGATTCCGTCTATCTCAAGCATATCCTGGATGCTGTAAATGATATTGATGAATTTGTCAAAGATATGGATAAGAAAAGCTTTCTCAGCAACAAAGCTATTAAATACGCCGTGGTAAGGAGCATTGAGATAATCGGCGAGGCAAGCAAACATCTTTCAAAAAAGTTTAGAGATCAGCATAAAGATATTCGATGGGAAGATATTTGCGGGATGAGAGACAAGCTCATACATGACTATATCGGGGTGGACTACTCAATCGTATGGAATGTAATCGAAAGAGACATTCCATCCCTGAAGAAGAAGCTCCATGAAGTATTAGATCCCCAGAATTAATGAAATGCAAAATCAGATTTCAAAAACCTAATATTCAACATTAACAGAACCGTACTGCGGATAATCCCATCCAAAGCCCCATCTGAAAGAAGTCGGAAGCCACCATACCCCTCCCATTCGTGTGCCCATGTACATGAGATTAGCGACAACAGGATGGCCGGTTTCAGATACACATGCTTTTAAATTCGCATCAGCGGTCTGCCTCTCAGAGTGAGAACCGCCCTGCCAATAAACCAGGTCATGCCTTATGCAGCATTCGCCCCAATCACCATCAGGCCAATAGGAGCAGCCATCGGACTTGAATTCATGAGGAGGCAAAGGCGCTTGCAGATTCGCCTGCAGATAGATAGTTTGCGCGAGTGCATTGATCTCTTTGTTCTGATTCGCACAGCCGATAAATATTAAGCAGATCAATATTGATGAGTATGCAATTGTTTTAAACATGTTGATTATGTGAATGCGGCATTAGAAAGCAAGAGTCAGCCTGATTCCTTTTCCCTAACTTTTTTCTTCTTTATATCTTTGAGTAATTTTCTTTCATCGCCGTCCAATTTACGCTGAACCTTTTTTACATCTTCCGCAGGCGGCAGCGCTTCAGGTTTTACTCCACGCTTAATCAACATTTTATGAACTGCAACATTATTTTCTATATGCTCATTGGATATCTGGTTTGCACCGGATAAATCCTTTTCTATTACATTATGACTGGTAAGTTCAGTAGCAAAATCTTTAGCTTTTATCGTGAGCGTCGGCAAAAAATCTGCTAATGGCCTGCCAGCAGGAATCATAAGCTTGCGCTTCATGTCGTTTGTAGAAAAACCGCCGAATAACGCTTGATCCCCTTTTGAACGAATAAGGGCAAAACCCTTATCATCAACACCGCGCTCGTAAATTATCCCGGATAGCTTCTTCTCGGATTTTGTCAGTTTATCACGGGCGATCACACGGTCGACATCTAAAAGCCGCTGCTCTATGATTTCCTGTTTCCTGGTCTGAACCGCAAAGTAGGTCTGAGCAAAAGAAATTTCACTTTTTACAGGGTCGCCGTTTTGAGCAATCAGATAACAAGCGTAGCGGGTCAAGGCTATATCATCTACTTCGCGCTGGCCGCCTTTGCCAATTTCGATCATCTTGTTGACATCAACAAAATGATCCGCCACCTTAACACCGGCATTTTTACACGCGGTCTTTGCCTTTTCTATTACTTTAAGAAAATTCCGCCATTCGGTATATCCCAACATCACCTGCAATTCACGAGCGCTCCAGCATTCCAGATTGTTGAAAAGATAACAGGCTCCTTCAAATTTCTCAAACAGATCAATGATGAGTTCTTTTTTCATAGAGTCATCCCAATATCTTGCTTAATAGATTTTGCTTTCTGCCAAGATCATCTATCGTCAGATTACCTTCTCAAGACGTTCTGCTACCCAGACCTTGATAATGGATTGACGTGGCACACCCAAGCGCCTTGCTTCTTTATCCAATAACTGAATCATCCATAAAGGGAAATCTACGTTCACCCTTTTTTGTTCATGCTCAGGCCTTCTCACTTTTGACAAATCGAGATGTTTGGTAATATCCTCGCCTTTATCAAATTTCTTTTCAATCTCTTTAGCCTTGATAGCTTTCATATATCTCAACCTCCTCTTTTCTCGACCGGCGCACTGAAATAATTCGTGTCTTGCCGTTCCTGAAAGTTTTGATTCCGGACCAATGTTTTCCTGATATCTTTCCTATTACCAGAAATCTTGGTTCATCGCTTGTTTTCAAAGGCACCTCGATTAAATCAGGATCATCCCAGAGAACTTGTGCCTCATTGAAATCAATACCATGCTTTGATTTATTGATGACACTCTTCCTAAAGTCAAACTCAAAATCCATGGTATACTTATTATACCTTATTTATACAGTTTGCAATAGTTAAAAAACTGGATAGGAGCAGCCATCGGACTTGAATTCATGAGGAGGCAAAGGCGCTTGCAGATCCGCCTGCAGATAGATAGCCTGCGCACGTTCATTGATCTCTTTATTCTGATTCGCACAGCCTGTAAATAATAAGCAGATCAATATTGATGAATATGCGATTGGTTTCAACATATGATCTTTATGTGAATGCGGTATTTTGATTTTTAGGAAGTTGGCATTAAAAAGCAAGCCCTTTTAGAGTAAATTTGAATAAATCAAATTGCGAAGCTTATTTGCCAATTCTGCATCAAGATTTTTTAATTTATTATATTCATCTATTGCAGCATTCTTATTTTGTAATGATGCGTAAATGGAACCAAGGTAATAATGAGCAGATGCATTATTGGGTTGGATATCTATCACATGCTTAAATATTCTAATAGCATCTTCTCTTAATTCAAGAAACATATAACCAATGCCAAGATCAATAAATGCTTGTATAAAGTCAGGGTTAATTCGAGTGGCTTTTTCGAGGAAGTCGACAGCTATTTGATAATTACCTAAATAACTATTCGTAATACCAAGTTGATAATATATTTGTGCATTTAACAAACGTTTCTCATCAGATGTGGAATTTATTTTTAATGCATGCTCAAAAGATTCTATTGCTGCAATATAGTTACCTGCTTTTTGATAAGCAAGCCCAAGTGAACAATAAGACATTACATCATCAGGGTTTCGAGTTATAGCTTTGTTATAAGACTTGATCGCTTCTTCAAAATTACCCAATGAATAATATGCGTCGCCAAGAAGAAAATAGGTTTTATAATAAGAAGAGTCGATTGCAATGGCACGGTTATAAGTATTAATAGCTTCTTCATATTTCTCTAAATTTGAATATGAAAGGCCAAGATTGTAGTAGGCTGGCATGAAGTCAGGCCTTATCTCAATGGCCTGCTTAAATGTCTTAATAGCTGCCTCATAGTTTTTTGCATCAAAGTGAGAAAGCCCAACTTTATTAACTTCTAAAACTTCTTTACTGGCTCCTTCTGGTAGTTTTTCAGAATCAGATAAGATTTTATAAGTCTGTAATTCATAGTCCGATATCGGCCTGTTCTTTCTTTGATACAATGAATCTGGCCATTTACCATCCGCCTTAAATTCATAAACCGTATTTGATTCAATATAGTAAATGTAGATAATGTGATCGTTGCCTTCGTAATCTTCATAAATTAGATCGGGTAATCCTTTGTCGTTTATGAAATTGTTCAGAGGGTTATAATAAGAAGAATTGTATTGCACTCTTCTATATCCCAAACTATTGCTGTCTTTATTTACTATCATATGCCTGCCTATAGCATCACTTTGAGTCCAACCATGCATAGTGGCACCACAGCCAAACAGGGAGAGAAGAAGAAATCCCAACAATAATTTTTCTAATATATTTTTCATGCGATTCATTAGAAGTAATCTACATTTTTAAGTATAGTGTCAACACCTTGCTATCTGTTCCTACTTTCTTCTCATTAAATCAGCTCTAAGTTTCATATTGGTATCTGTATATTCAAAAAATGCTGTCAGCATATCTTTATCTTTTGACATGGAGATAGTTAACTTGCAAGGACACTGATAAGATGCTTCCGGATCCTTGGGTTGTTTTTCATCATCACGCCACTCAAGTATCGGACCGGGTAAAACTGATGCTATGAAACGTGCATAAGCATTTTCCTGCTTAAAACCTACATCTCTACCATTTTCCCCTTTACTCCAAATGATATAAGCTTTTTGATTATCAATCTTTTCAATAACAATAACAGTGTCTTGATTCATACTCCATTTGCCTTCCCAGACTCCGGCAAATGCTGCTATCTCAGGGAGGACATCAGAAGACGGAGGAATTAATTTTAAATCCTCCGGAAGTGGAGGAGGAGTAGTTACGCATCCAATTAAAGAGAACATGACAAATGATATAAGAATAAGAAATATGTTTTTTTTAATATCATTAAACATAAATCCTCCCTGTGTTTAATATTATTTTGTTTTGCGGGATAAATATGCTCGATGAGGCGCTTTTGTCTCTTCCTCAAAAAAAATCCTATTCATTTTAGTCAGGCTTTTATCTAATGTGAAGATATATTTATCACCATCAGGTTCAGTAAATTCTATCGAAGGAATGGATGTAACATCGGCAGTATAATAGTAATAACTAGGTGCGTAACCGCCGAAGGCTCCATAGCTGATAATAATTTCAGCTTTTTTGTTATCAATTTTTTCTACAACTAAGATGGTGTCAATACCATTTCGCAATGAACCTTCCCACACTCCCGAGAAAGCTGCGATCTCTTTCGGAACATCCGGCGATGGCGGAACAATATTCAGAGTGGCCGGCAACGGAGCTGTTGAAGCACATCCTATAAGCATCATTACAAATAAACCTAAAAACATGTAATAGTATCTCAGCATACTCATAACCTCCTTATGGATTTAAACAATTGTATTCGTTCGGTAAAAATATTACAAGAAAAAAATATATGCTGCCGGAGGATGCCTTTGTGTATAATATCCACATCCTCTCATGTCACACATATATAAAGGAAGGAACCTTATTATGAAAAAAATAATTAATACACTTCTAACATTCATTCTTATATTCGCTGCTTCATCGGCTTATGCCGAGGACAATACGAAGCTGGAACCATTGTTCCCTGTCGCGCTTGAGCACAAATTTCCTGATTCAAAAGATACTTTCGAAGAGGTGAAGAAGCTTATCCTTGAAAACTATTACAGCGACGAGATAAGCGAGGACGCTCTCTACTGGGCGGCGATTGAGGGAATGCTGCGCCGCATCTCTCCGCCTGAGAACAAGGAGCTCGCAAAGATATGGACGCCTGAAGAGTATGCAAAGATCCTTGACGGCCTCAAGGGCGAGCAGGTCTCTATAGGAATAAAGACCTCATTCAATGCAGGCGACGGCAGCCTGACCGTCAATGAGATACTGCCGGGTTCGCCGGCAGAGAATATCCTGATGCAGTATGACAGGATACTCAAGGTCGGCTCCGAGCTTATCAAGGGCAAGCCTGTGAGCGAGATAAGCAAACTCCTTGACGGCGACGAGGGCACTGAGGTCACGCTGAAGGTGAACAGGGGGACTGAGATATTCGATGTCACCATCAAGCGGAGAAAGTTTGAGACAGAGAATCTGATAGTTACAAAACTTTCAGACGGGATAGCGCTTATAGAGATCAAGAGGTTCACAGAAGGCATGTATGAGAAGCTCAAAGATGAACTCGTCAGACTGGATAATGAAAAGTTCAAGAGGCTGGTGATAGACCTGAGGAATGATCCGGGCGGCGTATTCATGGAGCCGCTTAAGATAGTGGAGATATTTCTGCCTGAAAAAGGTATTCTGCTGAGGACGTTCACCAGGGATAAGAAGAACCAGAACTATGTGTCTACTAACAAAGAGCCTTTAAATTTTGATATGGCGGTTCTGGTGAACGGGAATACGGCGTCGTCATCTGAGATACTTGCCGGCTCGCTCAGGGACCATCAGAAGGCGATGATAATCGGCACAAAAACTTACGGCAAAGGCGTGTTCGAAAAGACCTTCACCATAAAGAATGACTACAGGGTCAAGTTCATTACCGGCGTCATGTACACGCCCAAAGGCCAGCCCTGGCAGGGCAAGGGGCTGCTTCCCGACTTTGTAGTTGATCAGGATGACAAGACGGTTGAGGCGCTGCTTAAACTTGATGTCAATGAGAGATTGAAAAAAGATATCGGTTTGATAACAGCGGTGAAGCTGTTGAAGCTGCAGGAAGTGAAGTAAGGGGAATTATTGCCCGCCTTTTCTCTTGTGCTTGTCACGTTTATGCTCGTACATCAGCTTATCAGCCTGGGTAAGCAGAGCCTCTATCGTATCCGGGCAGTCTTCTTTGTAATGTACGATCCCGATGCTTATTGAAAGCATATACGGCTGGTTTCTCTTTTCATTGAAATCCTTGAGGCACTCCTCAAAACGGCTTCGTATTGTATCTACGCTGGTATCGGTCGTCTGAATGGAGAAGATGACAAACTCATCTCCGCCTATGCGGGCGATTATGTCAGACTCGCGGAATAGCTCCTGAAGGAAGCGTGCCGTGTCCTTCAGCATATTATCGCCCTCAATATGGCCGAATCCGTCATTTATCACCTTGAGGTCATCGAGGTCGGCGTATAGAAGTATCACGCCCCTCTTCATGCGGTGGGCGATCCTGAGCTCCTGTTCCGCAAGTGTCATGAACCCGCGCCTGTTGTACAGGCCTGTAAGCTCATCCGACAACGACAGCCCTCTAAGCTCCTCCTCCATCCTCTTACGGTTCGATATATCCATGCCTGTGCCGAGAAGATATGTCTTCCCCTCTATCTCGGTTCGCAGGCCTGTGAAATAATACGGAATCCTCTTCTCATTCTTTAAAACGAGGTTTGCCTCAACAGTTGACCTGCCCTTCTCAAAGACCTCTCTGACCTTTTCGTATATCAGCTTCTTCTCCTTGCCGGTGAAGAAGTCAAAGGCATTCATCTTTGATATCTCATCGGATGAATAACCTGAGACCTTCTCATAGTTCTCATTCCACAGGAGGAATTTTCCCGCGGCGTCAAAGCAGTAGAATATATCCGGCAGGCTGTTTATTATTGATTTTGAAAAGTTGCGCTCCGCTATCAGCGCATCTTTGACCTTCTTGCGCTGGGTGATGTCCATAAGGGTGGTCATCACATGTGAGTTATTGCCGTAAGGATCCCTCAAAGTTGTTACGTTGACAAGTCCCCATATGATCTCCCCGCCCTTCTTAAAGTACCGCTTCTCCATCTGATAGCTGCTGCGCCTGCCGCAAAGCAGGTCATTCATAAGCCCGGCATTATCGATCATGTCATCAGGGTGGGAGATATCTTCAACAGACTTCCCTTCTATCTCAGCCCTTGTATAGCCGAAGAAGTCGTGGAATGCGGTGTTGAAGTCCGCGAACCTCAGTTGTTCATTAAGAGGGTCCTTCACGATCGGATAAATGATTATGCCTGTGGTAGACCTGTCAAAAAATGCCCTGAACATCATCTCGCTGTTCCTCAGCCTGTCTTCAACCTCTCTTCTCGCTGATATGTCACGGATAACGCCGTGGATCAGGATATTGCCGTCAACATTTAACAGGCCTGAAGAGACCTCTGCCGGAAATAATCCGCCGTCTTTCTTTATAAAGTCTATGACAAGTGTTGCGGAACCGTCACGATAGATCGTCTTTAACGCGGACTTTAAAAGATGAAGCGACTCCGCGGGATGAAGGCTTGAAATGTTAAGGGACAGGATATCCTGCCTTGAGTATCCGAGCTGGCCAGCCGCCTTCAGGTTAACATCTAAAACATTGCCCTCAAGGTCATGTATGAAGATGCCGTCGTTTGCACAGTGAAAGAGGTTTCTGTATAGCTCATGGCCCTCTTTTGCCGGCTCTTTTTTTGTACCGTTGTCGTCTTTCATACGGGACAGCTCCCTGGATGCTTGGTGGATATTTATACATGATAGTGATTATTGACTTTTTTGGCAATAGAAAACTTTCTTTATAAAGCGGGGAAGTAGTAAAATAACAGGCAGTTTTTAACTTTTAACTATGGGGACAACTTGGAACTTCACAGCCTTACAATAGAAGAAGCGCGCGATGCCATTCACAAAGGCGGCCTGAGCCCGGTCGAGCTCGCAGAGGCGCTGCTGAAGCGCATAGATGAGGTTGACGGAGAGACAAGGGCGTATGTCACTGTCACAAAAGATGCCGCAATAGAACAGGCAGCACAGGCTTTGGAGCTTATCAAAAAAGGCGATAAACACGCCTTGACAGGCATACCTTTGTCCATCAAGGACAACATGTGCACCGAGGGCGTCAGAACCACATGCTCGTCAAAGATACTTCACAACTTCATCCCGCCGTATGAAAGCACAGCCACGCAGAAACTCAAGGATGAAGGTTACGTGCTACTCGGCAAGACAAACCTTGATGAGTTTGCCATGGGCTCGTCAACTGAAAACTCAGCCTTCGGCCATACAAGAAATCCGTGGGATACGGCAAGGATACCCGGCGGTTCCAGCGGCGGCTCTGCGGCAGCGGTTGCGGCAGGCGAATGCCTTGCATCCCTCGGCTCAGATACCGGCGGTTCCATAAGGCAGCCCGCATCGCTCTGCGGTGTTGTCGGGCTGAAGCCGACATATGGAAGGGTCTCGCGTTACGGACTTATTGCATTTGCGTCATCGCTTGACCAGATAGGGCCGATCACAAAGACGGTGAAGGATTCCGCCATACTGCTGAATATCATAAGCGGGCATGACCGCAGGGATTCAACATCTGCCAACATTAACGTGCCTGACTTCACCTCAGCACTCGGCAGGGATATCAAAGGCATGAAGATCGGGATACCGAAAGAGTTCTCAGTCGCGGGACTTGATAAAGATGTGGATATCGCTATCAAAAATGCCATTAAACAGCTTGAGTCGCTTGGAGCTGTGCCGGTCGAGATCTCGCTTCCGCACACAGGTTATGCTGTTGCTACATATTATATACTCGCGACTTCAGAAGCATCTTCCAACCTCGCAAGGTATGACGGCGTCAGGTACGGCCTCAGGGCTGAAGGCGAAGACCTCATAGATACATACATAAAGACACGGTCAGAGGGCTTCGGCTCAGAGGTGAAGAGGAGGATAATCCTCGGCACATACGCCCTCTCATCGGGATATTACGATGCATACTATAAAAAGGCTCAGCAGGTAAGGACGCTGATAAAGGGAGATTTTGACAGAGCATATGAATCAGTTGATGTGATAGTGACGCCGACTACGCCGACTACCGCTTTCAGGGCGGGTGAGAAGATGGAAGACCCGCTGCAGATGTATCTCTCGGATATCTTCACAATATCAGCCAACCTCGCAGGCGGCCCCGGCATCTCCATCCCATGCGGCTTTGATTCAAACAACCTGCCGATCGGGCTTCAGTTAATGGGCAAACACTTTGATGAAGAATCAGTACTGAAGATAGCATACGCGTATGAGCAGTCAACAGAGTGGCATAAGAGAAGGCCAAAGATATAAATAAATACTCCCATCTTAAATAAAGAGGGGCAAGGGGAGATTTTACAATTAAAAAATCCCTATCTATCCTTTTTGCTATATTATGAAAACCATTAAATTTCTATGGCCAAAATAATTCCTTTCAAACAAAACCAATCCTCTGAAGAGAAGGCTCTCCGCAAAAAGCTTCAAACAAATCCTGACGATCTTGAGACATGGGGCAAGCTGCTTATACTGAAAATCCAGCAAGGCAAGTTTGATCCTAACAACGATTATGCAAAAGCTATTCTACGTTGCATTGAGACAGTGGATGTTGAACAGATAAATCAATTTCTATACTCCATAACTCCGATAGTGGAGAATATTGGTTGGTATGAGCCATCGAGGCATAATCCGGCTAAGGCTAAACTGATTTCTAACTTGATCCTTCCATATCGTCAAAAGAGACAACTAATCAAAATATATGAGACTTATTTTACTGGTGACTTGTTTTTTGACAGTGTGCAGACGCTGGCTCCTGATATTTCTTATATAAAAGAAGAAGAGCAATCATTACTTGGCAAGACAAAGAAATCGCACCCTCCTCTCAAGAATTATTTCATAACCTGTCTAAAAGCAACTGTTGAAAAATATGGATTCATATCTCCAATTATTAGCTTGATAGTCTTTAGCAGTTGCCCTTTGGAAAAAGAATTCTCAGAAAAAGATATAAGAAGATTGTTAGGGAAATATTCTTCAATGGCATCAAAAAATACTAAGATATATCATGTCTTCGAAAAAGTTGAATATGTTCTATTGTCTTCTAAATTAAAGGATAAAAAGTTAAGCTTTGGTGATTTGTGTAAACTTCTACATCTCAGATACGATCTCGGCGGGCCTTTTTCAGATGTCTGTAATGCGATACTTGATGCCATACCTAAAACTAATATAGACGAAATAACTAAAGGCGTTGAGTTTGATGATGTACTTTTTTCTGAGTGTGGTGATATTAAGTATAAGCCGTTGGGAAGTAAAAGCAACTCTGTTTTCCTTAAAGACTTCTATAATAAGTTGCATGAAAACAACAAGATTAATAATAAACTGGCCCTTCAAGCGTTTTTATTCTTCATGCGTGATTTAAAAAGCTGCCCGCTGAAATATTTAGTTCTTGCTTCTTTATATAACATGAACGATGGTGATCCATTGTCTGCTGCCGAAGGTTTTTATCACGCAGGGGTAAAATATTACGATATCAGTTATTACCACGAATCCATGGACTGCTTAAAGAACTCTCTTTTTAATGCTGCATTTATATTTGAAAATCCGCTCGATTTCATTGACATGGATACATTTATTCAGGTTGCAAATAAACTGAACTCATACGAGGACAGCATCAATTTTCTCTCAAAGTTCAAGTTGCTTCAAGAGCATGGTTTATCAATTCATCAGGGGTTTCTTAATGAGATTGAATCAACGAAGACAACACTTGAATATAGGCACAATGCACTGACGTATCATAAGATAGATGGGTTTTATGAATTGGTTGCTCAGGAAAACTTTCCGGAAATTCAATCTCATATCGTGAAAAAGGGTAAGGGTGCATTTACCCTTACCGGAGAACAACTGCAAATTCTGCTTAGAAAGATTCAAGAGAAATCAGACATCATCCGAGGCATTAAAAGCATCAGCGCAAAGTGCGACATGCTGATGTATATGCACAGGGAGATTTATGACAAGCAGGCGGCGTTCTTTGAAGTTATGAAGGAGAATCATGGCTCGATTGAGAATTTAATTAGCCAGAATACCGAAAAGATAATCGAGAGCATCCATAAGAAAAATGAAACATTCATATCTCAAATCAACATCAAGACCGCGCAGGATTTTTACCACGATGTGCTTGGCGTGCGTTTATGGAAAAGCCTTGATGAAGCCACAAGAACCTTCCTCATGCTCGCACGGCATCTTGACACGACAAACCAGTTTTCACCGTCTGATGAATTCGGCTTTGTGGCAATAGAATACGCAAAGGCGATTGAGAACGAATTCAAAAAGAAAATCATTGACGGCTGCCTTTCAAAAGAACCGCATATCAAATATCGAGGCCCTGAAAGAGTCATTATAATTACACAGGACACAGTCATCACCATGGGGAGTATCTGTTCCCTGATTGATAAAACAAAAAAGGTCAAAGGCAAGGAAGACTTATTATGGCAATTGCACAGCTTTATCATCAATCATACAAACGGCAGGCAAAAGTTATTTGACTTAAAGAATGCGCTCTTTGATATAAAAGACAAATACCGCAATCCCGCTGCACATCCGGTAAATTACTCGAGAGAACGGCTGGATTCGTTTAAAAGCCTGCTCTTTCAGAAAGCCTTTTTGAAGGATTATCTTTCATGTATGCAAATGGAGAAATAAGGTAAAATAGGCAAACCACGGAGAACGCTCATGGACATAGAATATTATTTAAAAGAAGCTGTAAAAAGAATTATTGACAACTTCCATCCTGACAAGATCATTCTCTTCGGCTCTTATGCCTATGGAAAGCCGACTAAAGACAGCGATATTGACCTCATGGTTGTAATGGATACCGATATGCAGCCTTATGAGAGAGCCGTCCCGATAAGAAAGGCTCTAAGAGACCTCGGAATGCCTAAAGATATAATCGTGAGAACACCTAATGAGTTTGAAAGCTTCAAAGATATTATAGGCACCATGATTTATACCGCTGCACATAAAGGCAGAGTTATCTATGCAAGACAATAAATCAGACGTAGTAAGAGCTTGGTTCAAGAAGGCGGAGAACGATCTCAGAACGGCTGAACACATTATTAAGATGGAGGATCCGCCATATGATACCGCATGTTTCCATACTCAACAGTGCGCTGAGAAATACTTGAAGGGGTTCCTGTTATTTCATGAGATAGACTTCCCAAAAACGCACTCGATAGAGGATCTGGTTTTACAGTGCAAAAAAGTTGCACCATCTCTGGAATCAGAAATAGGGGATATTGAGATTTTATCAATCTATGCTGTAGAGACGAGATATCCGGGTGAATTGTATTATGACATCCCTGAAGAAAGGGCACAGGAAGCGATTGCTCTGGCAAAAAATGTTAAAGCAGTAGTCCTGAAATCATTAGAAGGGAAGATATAGAAAGTGACGGAGCAAATGCAATACGAAGCGGTAATCGGGCTTGAGATACATGCCCAGCTTTTAACAAACACAAAGATATTCTGCGGCTGCCCTGCGTCATTCGGAGATGAGCCGAATACCAATACATGCCCTGTCTGCACAGGCATGCCTGGCGTTCTTCCTGTGATGAACAAGAAGGCTGTCGAGTATGTGATAAAGACAGGCCTCGCCTTAAATTGCAGCATATCCCCTTACAGCAGGTTTGCAAGAAAGAACTACTTTTATCCCGACCTGCCTAAGGGCTATCAGATAAGCCAGTTCGAGCTTCCGCTGTGTGAAGGCGGGCATGTTGAGATAACTGTAAACGGCGCATCAAGAAAGATACCTCTGACCAGAATACATCTTGAGGAGGATGCCGGAAAGAATATACATGAAGGCTCCTCAGGCCACAGCCTCGTTGACCTCAACAGGGCAGGCACACCATTGATGGAGATCGTCTCCGAGCCTGACATCCGCACTCCGCAGGAGGCGGCAGAGTTTGTGAAGAAGTTAAGGGAGCTTGTCAGATGGATCGGGGTGTGCGACGGCAATATGGATCAGGGTTCTCTGAGGTGCGACGCAAATGTATCTGTTCGGCCTGTCGGACAGAAAGAGCTCGGAACAAAGGCTGAGATAAAGAACATGAACTCATTCAGGTTCATCGAGAAGGCGATAGATTACGAGATAAAGCGCCAGATAAAGATGGCGAAGAATGGTGAGAGGATCATGCAGGAGACAAGGCTCTGGGACTCAGACAAGGGCATAACCGAATCCATGCGCTCAAAAGAGGGCTCGCATGATTACAGGTACTTCCCCGAACCCGACCTTGTTCCGGTAGAAGTAAGTGAATCATGGATAAGCGGGATAAAGGCAGGGATAACAGAACTCCCCGGACTCAGGCGCGCAAGGTTCACTGAAGATTTCAACCTGCCTGAGGACGATGCCGCGCTTCTCACATCAGAGAGATCAATAGCAGAGTGGTTTGAAGATGCTGTTAAACTCGGCGGAGATCCAAAAATGGTATCGAACTGGATGATGGGCGAGCTTATGCGTCTGCTGAATGAAGAGAACAGAGAGATAAACGAATCACCGTTAAAACCACCACACCTTATCGCAATGCTCAAGCTTATTGAAAAAGGCACGATAAGCGGAAAGATCGCCAAGGCCGTATTTGAAGAGATGTATAAGACAGGGAAGGACGCGGAGGCGATAGTCAAAGATAAGGGACTTGTCCAGATAAGCGATACAGGCGAGATAGAATCCATAGTTGACGGCATTATCGCCAACAGCCCCAAAGAGGTTGAGAGGTTCAGGGCCGGAGACATGAAGCTCATGGGATTCTTTGTGGGCGAGGTGATGAAGGCGACCAAAGGCAAGGCAAACCCGGGGATCGTGAATGCCTTGATAAAAAAGAAACTGGCCCCTTAACCCTCTTTCTGCTGTTTGATCAAGAGTTGTTTGAACCCGTCGGCAGGCAGAGCCTTACTGAATAGATACCCCTGCATTTCGTCACAGCCTATGGAACGCAGAAACTCAACCTGATCCGGAGTTTCCACGCCTTCGGCTATCACCTTCAATTTCAGGCTGTGCGCCATGGCGATGATCGCGCTGATGATGGCCTTGCTGTCGGTATCCAGTGCGATGTCATGAACAAATGATTTATCGATCTTCAGTTTATGGATGGGGAATCTCTTGAGGCAGCTTAAAGATGAGTATCCAGTTCCGAAGTCGTCAATAAAGAAGTTGATACCCAGGCCTTTCAATCTGGAGAGATTCGGTATTGTAAGTTCAATATCCCTCATCGCGACATTTTCCGTGATCTCAACACAGATATTTCCGGGATCAAGGCTGCTCTCGCCCAACGCGTGCGATATTATCTCTGCAAAGTCTGTATGCTGAAACTGCATCGCGGAAAAGTTCACTGAGATGCATATGGGCGGCAGGCCTGACCGCTCCCATTCCTTGCTCTGGGCGCAGACCGTGCTGAGCACCCAGATATCAATAAGTTTAATGAACCCGGTCTCTTCAGCTATCGGAAGGAACTGCAGCGGAAGGAGCAGCCCCAATTCAGGGTGCTGCCAGCGTACAAGCGCCTCCGCGCCGATTATCCGGTTCATCGCGATGTCCACCAGCGGCTGATAGTGCACAACCAGTTCGCCAAGCTCGATGGCCTGGCGCATCCTGTTCTCCAGCGTTATCCGCTCCAGTGTCCGGATGTTCACTGAAGGGTCGTAGAATTGATAGTTGTTCCTGCCCCTCTCTTTCGCGTGATACATGGCGATATCGGCGTTCTTCATCAGGTCCTCATAATATTTGCAGTCATCAGGATAAATGCTTATGCCCAGGCTGATGGAGACATTCAGTTCGCGCCCATTTATCATGTATGGTTTTTTGAATGCCGCCACGATCTTCCCCGCAATGACTGCCACATCCCTGGCATCGTTGATATCCGGCAGCAATATGCCGAATTCGTCGCCGCCGATACGCGCAATGGTATCGGTTCCGCGGACACACTCCCTGACCCTGACCCCGACTTCCTTAAGAAGCATGTCGCCGATGGAATGCCCGAGCGTTTCATTTATCGTCTTGAAACGGTCGATATCAAAAAACATCAAAGCCACTTTCTTGTTATCATGCGCCGCTGCCAGTTCAGAGGTAAGATGTTCGATCAGCAGGGCCTTGTTAGGCAGGCCGGTAAGAATGTCATGATATTCCTGGTATTTAATGGTGCTTTCCAGTTTTTTGCGTTCAGTAATATCACGAAAGGCTACAACGATACCCGAGATATTGTTTTCGTCCTCCCTTATGGGCGCGATACTGTCGGAGATCGGCACCTCTTTCCTGTCTCTGGTAATAAGCACCCTGTCTTCCATCAGGTTGAGAATGATGCCTTCTTTTAAGACCTTCTCCAACAAAAGGCTTTCGACGGCGTGTGAATCCTCGCTATTCCCGTTTTTGATATTGAATATCTCAGCCAGTTCTTTCCCCATCGCGTCTTCATGCTTCCACCCGGTTATCTCTTCGGCCACTTTATTCATAAAGGTCACGCGCATATCCTTATCTGTCGCTATTACCCCGTCTCCGATGCTCTTCAGCGTGATGGAAAGCCAGCGTTCCATCTTTTTCAGCCTGGTCTCCATCTCATGCTTGTACAGGGCGATCTCAATTGCCGTGCGTAATTCCCTCTCGTTGAAAGGCTTGAGTATATAACCCAGAGGTTCGGTCAGCTTGGCACGCTGCAGGATGGCGTCGTCCGCGTAGGCGGTTAAATATATGACCGGGATATTAAAACGGCTGTGGATAATTTCAGATGCTTTTATTCCGTCCATCTCGCCTTTTAATACAATATCCATCAATATCAGGTCAGGCTGGAATTCTTCAGCTTTCTTTACAGCTTCTTCTCCTGACGCGACAACCGCCGGAACGGCATACCCCAATTTCTTGAGGCTGTCCTCGATATGCATCGCGACAACACTTTCATCTTCAACTACGAGAACTTTCTTGCTCGTCATGGCAACAGCTCCTTGTCATATGTAAAATTCAGGCTTCTATTTTATCATCTGGGCTTATACTTAATCTCCGGGAACGTAATTTTAAAAGTTGTTCCCGCGTCCCTGACAACTTCAACACTCCCGTCCAGCTGGCCTGCCAGGGCGCTTACCAATTTCAGGCCGAGGGTATCGGTTTTTTTGAAATCGAGCCCTTCCGGCAGCCCGATCCCGTTATCGCTCACCGTCAGAGTGAATTTGCCTTCTCCTGCAGGATAGATGCTTACCGTGATCCCTCCTGTTCTTCCATTTGGGAAAGCATGTTTAAAACAGTTCGAGACCAGTTCATTTATTATCAGGCCGCAGGGGATGGCTGTATTAATATCAAAAGAGATGCCTTCGGCATGTATCTCAGGCCTGATAGTATCGGTGTTCACTCCGTAGGTAATGCACAGGCTTGTCACCAATTCATCAATATATTCCTGAAAATCAATTCTCGCCATGCTTTTCGACTGATACAGTTTTTCGTGGATCAGCGCCATCATGTCTATGCGGTTCTTGCTCTCACGCAGGGTCGCGAGCGATTGTTCATCCCTGATGTATCCGGACTGAAGATGGAGCATGCTGGATACGATCTGAAGGTTGTTCTTTACCCTGTGATGGATCTCCCTCAAAAGAACCTCTTTCTCCGCAAGAGACGCCTTGATCTTCTCTTCATCTCTCTTCCGGTCGGTTATGTCGATGGTATACTCTATCACCTGTGTGATATTGCCATTTCTGTCGAAAATAGGATATCCGTGAACCTCATGGATCCTGGGGTTCCCCTCATTGTCATAATGAATATGCTCGAGTGTCACGTCCTTCCCCGTCTTCCTGATCTGCTTGATCACGCACGGATGTTCCACATCTTCACACGGCCTGTCGCTCCGGTGCGTCAGCGCGTAACAGGTCGCTTCCCCGGTCACGGCGCCGAAGCCGGCAGCGGAATTAGACAGTGTTATGGTGTAATTATCGGCGTTGATGACATAAAATGGATGAGAAAGCGAGTTCAGTATATTGTTCATGAGTTCATTCTGCTGAACGATCTTTTCCTCAACCTGCTTGCGCTGAATCCCGATGGCGATCTCGTCAGATACTGAATCCAGCGTATTAAATACATCGTAGGAGAAGTGCTTTCCCGCAAATATCTCCATTATTCCAACCAGCCCTCCCTCAACGATCAGCGGGTAGCAGGCAAAGGACTCGATCCCTTTTTGCCTGGCCCATTCCCTGTCTTTGGTATTCAGATCGTCAAGCATGTTGCTGCAATGCGGGTGAAGATTATGGGCTAATACGCCTGCTTCGAACTCTCCTGCTGACATGCAGGCATGCGGGCTGTCGGCAAGGCCGTATATCCCTGAGCTCGCCTGGAGTTCAAGCGCATTTTTGCCTGCGTTGAAAGTCCATATACGCGCAAGTGACGCGTCAAGCTGAGAGACTATGTTGTCAGCGCAGCGCTGAAGCGTAGTTTGCAGCAGGTTGCTCTCTGTGAGAACAAAGCCGATCTCGGAAACAAACGCCGAGAGCCGCGCGCGGGCAAGAAGCATCTCCTCCCTTTCGCCTATGATCCGGCTCATCCTGTTAAATTCAGATGTGAGCAGGCCTATTTCATCACCGGAGCTGACAGGTATCTCAGGATATTTGCCCTTGCTGATGCTCTTTACAGCGTTGGAAAGCGCAGTAAGCGGCCTTGTGGCGATGGTGAACAATTTAATTATTATGATAATGTTAATTACGGTAAAGACGAAAGCTGTGGCCAGCCCCTTGAAAATGATCCTGTTTGCCGCTTCCTTCATGGAGGCCTTGGAAAAGCCTATTCTTACCCATCCCACATTTTCTTTTATCTCTTTGCCGGCTGCGGCTTCATGAAAAACATCGATATCCTCCACGGCCTTGACGGTAAAGACAGGGGCGCAAAGATCGAAATAGTCATCTTCTTCAACAATTGACGTCTTCCCGCTGCCGGCGCATTCAAGGCTGTGACGCGGAACATCCCCTTCTTTCTCAAGCAGCGCCATATTATTGTCATAGAACGCGATAAAGGATATCTCGGAAACATTCTTCAAAGATATCATGGCTTTTTTCATAAGCTCGGGATTGCCTGAAATAAGAGGAAGCTCGCCTAATTTAGAAGCAAGCTCTGTCACGAGCTCGGCCTTTTTTATTATTTCGCTTCTCATTATGGCGTTTTCAGTCCTTACTGCCTCGAAGGTGAAGACAAACGACGCGAGCGTAAGGCCCAGCACGGCCGAGAGAATAATTTTATTTCTGAAGGTCATGTTCCTTAACAGATCAGCAAATGTTTTCCAGGGAATAAAATTCGATAAGGATCTCATTAATAGGCCCTCTCAACTGTTTCAAGCAGCTTCTCGGGGATCGTTATTTTCATCGCCGCCGCCGTATGTTTATTTATATAAAGCTTGAACCTGTCCGGAGGCATCGGCGGCATCCCTGCCGCGCTTCCCTTCATGAGCACATCCATGGCAAGGCGGCCTATCTGCCTGCCTATAGCGGCTTCGTCAAAGACAAGCGAAAAAAGCGAGCCTGTCTTCACGTATTTTTCCGAGATCCCGATCACGGGTATTTTATTGATGAATGAGAAAAGAAAGATGTCTTCAATTGCCTTGCTTGAGATGAGATCTTTTTCCGGAAGGAGGAGGATGGCATCCACCTTCCCTTTAAAAGAGGCGATCCCTTCTATGAATTCATATGAGTTTCTCGCGGTGCGGATCTCCAGCCACGACGTGTCTACGGAAGACCTGACAGACTCCACGCATTCAGGCAGGCATGTAATGCCCACCTTCTTTATATTGGGGAAGTATTTGCTGAAAAATGATACGTATTCGCTCACCGGGGTTTCCATATAGACTCCTGTGATATTTCTCCTGTTTGTTTCCGGCGGTGCGATTATCAGGCCGTAGATCACCGGAACCGACTCGGGAAGCGTGAAGGCGATATCTATCGCGTCCCTGCCGAGCGCTATCACCACCTTCGCTTTCTCTTTCCGGACAATATTATTAAGGTCATTATTGATATCTTTTACTGATCTGACAGCAGAGTTATTGCCCATGACCCCGTCTATTGCGGTTATTACATCGGATACCGGCTGCAGCCCGGTATCGCCGATGATAAGCACGTCAGCGGAATACGCAGCGGGCACAAAACAGAAGCATATTATTGCGACAGTCAGTATGAAAAGCTGTTTTTTTAATCTTATCTTCATTAGAATGAATGCCGTCAATAAAACCTGTATCAATACGTTATCCTCTCATTAATATTTATAGCTTGCGGTTATCATTCCTGAAATCCCTTCCCTCGGAAAATCTCCGGGAATAAACTGTGATGCACCTGATGTGTCAGGGTCTTCATATTCTTCGTCAAACAGATTATGAACTGTTCCCTGTATCTCAAGAGTTCTGTAAAAGTTCTTCAAGGTCAATGAAAGATCAACAGTTGCATATGAAGCTGCAGGGCCTCTTGTGTCTCCTGAAGCTCTCGATCTTTCGCCTGTCCATAATACATCGGCATGCCCGTTCAGATATTCCGTCAGCCCGTAATTTATGCTTCCGGAAGCGCGGTGTAAAGGAACATACGGCAGCCTTTCATTTGTTATGGAGTTTCTCGGATCCTGATAAGTATAAGACAGTTTCCAGTAATTGTCGGGTGAGTACCGGCCGGCCAGCACAAGCTCGACGCCGTCAATTTGGGCTTCTCCCGCATTCACATGGAGCGCGGGAGATGTTGATGTGTCCCAGGCTATCAGGTCTTCGATCTGGCTGTAGAAATAATTCAGGTCAACAGTAAATGACGGGGCCAGCCTGATCCCAAGGCCCGCTTCATATGTTTTGATCTTTTCAGGATCGAGATCGGGGTTTCCTATATTCACAGGATTATTGCGATTGTACAACTCAACAAAGTTCGGCGCCCTGAATGCCTGGCCGTATAGCAGCTTCAGATCAGCATTTTTTAAAAAGCCCCATACAAGCCCGGCCCTGGGGTTGGTTGTATCACCCGAATCGCTGTAATGGTCATGCCGTATCCCTGCTGTAAGATTGAGGCTGTCTGTTATTTCCCATTCGTCCTGGATATATACCGCCCATATCTCTCTTTTTGCATCCTTGTTCCAGTTTGCCACCTCCTGTACCGGGCCGAGGTCAACGGGAACCGGCGGGAATACCGTGGGATCAAAATTCGCAAATTGTTTAACGTCGAATTGCTGGATCTTTTCGTAGACAGCGCCGCCTGTTATGTGATTACTGCCGGAAACAGCATAGTCAAACTGAAGTTCACCGCCAAAGCTCCTGTCCTTGAGTTTCGGTTCTCCAATCATGCCGTCCGGGAAAGCCCCGGCAAATCCCTCGGGCATCACTTCAACATGTGAATCCTGTTCATAGTAGTTGTAATAGGCCTTTATCGTTGTCAAAAGATGTTCGGTGATATCGCGGGTGTAACTTAACTCCCCCCAATAGTATTCAATAGGATTAACAGAGCCATCTGTCAGGGCATAGGCGAAACCGATATAGTCGCCTTTTCTTTTCTTTGTCAAATAGTGGCCGCGGAAGGCCAGATCGCCATATGATGCCTTGAGAAACAGATCGGCCTTCTCGACTTGCAAAAAACCATTGCCCGGAGTGGCCGTGTAAGGAGTTCCTGACAGAGCATCTCGTTCTATCATGAACTTTTCGCCGTTAGTCCTGAAATAATCGATGCTGCCTGATACCTTCAGGCTGTTCTGGAAAGATCTGCCGCCGGTAAGATTTATCTTCCCTGAATGGAAACTTCCGTATGAGCCTTTAGCATCGATGCCGTCTATCTTGTCCGCATCCCTTGTAATAATATTGATGACAGATACAAAGGCATTTGCGCCGTACAGTGCTGAACCAGGGCCTCTTACTATCTCGATCTGCTTTATATTTTCAACAGGGAGGTCGTCGGCAATGAAATATAAAGCGCTTCCGGTGAAAGGAATATTCAGAGGGTGGCCGTCAATCATGACAAGGACCTTTTCAGACAACGTGGTCCGTATCCCCCTGACCTCAAGCATGACAGCGCCGAACTCATTGATTGACATCCCGAAACCCGGGACTCTCTTCAGAACATCCGAAAGATCCCTTGCGCCCATGTCCCTAATCTCTTTTGCTGTGATGACCGTTGCTATCGCGGGCGCCTTTCTGACGGGAGTCGCATATCTTGTGGCTATCACAAGCTCCTCCTTTTCGAAGAACATGAGAAGCTCCTCCGCTGTCTCGGTCCGGAGCGCCGCAACCTCGTAGGCAAAGGAGTTTGATATGAACGCCGTTAGAATGAATACTGTCAGGAAAACCTGTATCAATACGTTATCCTCTCATCAATATTTATAGCTTGCGGTTATCATTCCTGAAATCCCTTCCCTCGGAAAATCGCCGGGGACAAGCTGTGATGCACCTGATGTGTCAGGGTCTTCATATTCTTCGTCAAACAGATTATGAACTGTTCCCTGTATCTCAAGTGTCCTGTAGAAATTCTTTAAGGTAAGCGCAAGGTCAACTGTCGTGTAAGTAGCTACAGGGCCTCTCGTGTCGCCTTCAGGCCTTGACCGTTCGCCGGTCCACAATACATCTGTGTGCAGATTCAGATATTCCGTAAGCCCGTAATTCAAGCTTCCCGATGCGCGATGCATGGGCACATCGGGCAGTCTGTCGCCTGTGCCGGAGTCCGCCGGATTCTGATAGGTGTAAGACAGGTTCCAGTAATTGTCCGCAGTATACCGGCCTCTCAATACAAGCTCAACCCCTTCAACCTCGGCGCCCCCTCCATTTGTAAATAGATAGGGCATGTTGGACTTGTCCAGAACTATCAGATCTTTAATCTCGTTATGAAAATAATTCAGGTCAATATCGAGAGTGTGCGCGGGCCTGAAACTCAAACCTGCTTCATAGGTCTGTATCGTTTCAGGGTCCAGGTCTGTACTGCCTGTGGCAGCTATATTATTTTCAGTATAAAGTTCGCCGAAATCCGGGGCCCTGAATGCCCGGCCGTAGAGCAGCTTCAAATCAGCATTATTTAAAAAGGCCCACACAATCCCGATCCTCGGGTTTGTAGTGCCGCCTATCTCGCTGTAATGATCATGACGCACACCCGTCGTTAAGTTCAGATCATCTGTTATTTCCCATTCGTCCTGAATATAAAAGGCCCATATTTCACGCTTCGCATCCCTGTTCCAGTTTATCCCTGCTGTAGACGACGTGTCCTGCACCCCTCCCGGCAGGGGAGTGGGCACAGGAACGATAAGGGTCGCAGGCGCGTAATTGGAGATCCGCTTGACGTCGTACTGCCTCATTCTTTCGTACAGCGCGCCGGCTATGAGGTGATTATTATCGAACATATCGTAATCCAGCATGGCCTCGCCTCCCCATGTGCCGTTCTTCAGGTTAGGGCCGCCGATCAGCCCGTCAGGAAATCCTCCCGGTATTACACCGACAAGAAATCCCTCGGGCATCAGCTCAATCGTTCCCTTCTGTTCGTAGTGATCAAAAAACACTTTAATATTAAGGGAAAGATTTTCCGTGACCGGAGCGCCATAGCTTAACTCATGCCAGTAGTTTTCAATTTCAAAATCGTTGTCATCTGTGAGAGCGGAAGCAAAACCGATATAGAAGTCCTTTTTCTTGGCCATATAGTGTCCCCTGTATAAGAGATCGCCATATGATGCTTTGAGGAAGAAGTCTGTTTTATCAAGCCCCAGTTCTGTGTCTCCGGGAGATGCTGCCCATGGTGTTCCAAAGGTGCTGTCCTTTTCTATCCTCAGTTCAGCTCCGTCGGTTCTGTAATAATCGAGGCTTCCTGAGACCTTGAGATCCTTTGTTAATGACTTTCCGCCGAGCAGATTGTATTGTTCCGTGCCAAAACTGCCGCTCTTGGCGGTCAACTGAAGGCCGTCTATGTTCTCTGCATCTTTTGTGATGATGTTTATGACCGACACAAAGGCATTTGCTCCATAAAGCGCTGAACTCGGGCCTCTGACGATCTCGATCTGTTTGATGTTCTCAACCGGAAGGTCTTCAAAATGATGACGGAAGGAAGAGCCGACAAAGTTTTTGTTGAGAGAGTGCCCGTCTATCATCATAAGGACTTTTTCGGATAATGAAGACCTGATGCCCCTTACCTCAAGCATATATGAACCCTGCTCACTTATTGATATCCCGAAACCCGGGACCGTCTTTAATACATCCATTAAATTCCTTGCGCCCATATCCCGTATCTCTTTCGCTGTGATGACAGTTGCTATCGCGGGCGCCTTTCGAACCGGGGTTTCATGCCTTGTGGCGATAACAAGCTCTTCTTCTTCAAAGAACATCAGCAGTTCTTCCGCAGTTTCTGTTTTGAGCGCCGCAACTTCAAAGGCAAAGGAAGTTGAACAGATAAACAAGGCTGTCAATAAAACAAAACCGGCTCTAATAAACATCCTTTCTCCTTTTACTTCAGGCAATTCAACACTTCTTGCTGCTGCCGGTCATGTCACGGAAGACTATGACGATGCCGGGGATACGGTCTTCTTCCCTGATGGGCGCAATGCTGTCTGAGACGGATATCTCTCTTCTGTCTTTGGTAAAAAGTATGTTGTCTTCCATAAAGTTCATAATGATGCCTTCTTTTAATACCTTCTCCATCAAAAGCCTTTCAACCGCTTCCTTCTCATTGATCTCCTTGCCACGTACGCTGAATATTTCAGCCAGTTTTTTCCCGATAACATCTTCCTGCTTCCATCCTGTCATGTCCTCGGCAACTTTGTTAATGAATGTGACGCGCATTTCATGGTCAGTGGCTATGACGCCGTCGCCTATGCTCCGCAGCGTGACAGAGAGCCAGCGCTCCATCTTTCTTAATTTGGTCTCCATCTCATTCTTGTAAAGTGCGATCTCGATGGCTGATCTCAATTCCCTCTCAGTAAATGGTTTGATTATATAACCTAAAGGCTCGGTCAGCTTCGCCCTGCCCAGTATAGCGTCATCAGCGTAGGCGGTCAGATAAATTACAGGGATATTGAATTTTTCCCGTATCTGTTTTGCTGCCTCTACCCCGTCCATATCACCTTTTAACACGATGTCCATCAATATCAGGTCCGGCCGCGTTTCTTCGGCTTTTATTATAGCCTGTTCGCCTGACGCTACAACTGCGACAGGTTCATATCCCAATTTCTCAAGACTGTTTGCTATATGCATTGCAACTACGCTTTCGTCTTCAACAACAAGGATCTTGGTTTTCGCCCCGCTCATTCCGCCTCCATTGACCTTCAGGCATCATATAAATTGTCACTCTCAATATGCCTGATATTATATAAGTTATTTATCATTCAATATACATAAAGTCAAGAATCTGCCTGCCTGGATTGAACATTCAGGATGAAGAAAATGAATAACAATATGATCACAGTTTATAGCTCTGAATTTGTTAGAACTGCGATTCAAGTATAATATCTCACTATGCCGAAAATCATCGCCGACCTTCATGTTCATTCCGGCTACAGCCGCGCCACGAGCAGGGATATGAACGCCAACCTTATGGCTCTCTGGGCAAAGAAGAAAGGGATAAACCTGCTTGCTACAGGTGATTTCACACATCCTGAATATCTCAAGGAACTGAAGAAAGACCTGAAGCCGCTCGGCAACGGTTTATACGCGACAGAAAAAGAGCCGTCAGTGAACTTCATGCTCACCGCAGAGATAAGCAGCATCTACAAGCAGGGAGGAAAGGTAAGGAAGATCCACAACCTTGTCTTCGCACCGGGCATCGAAGTGGTTGAAAAGATAAACAGCGTATTGGATAAACGAGGCAACATCAAGTCAGACGGAAGGCCGATACTCGGCATATCAGCCAAAGAACTGCTGAAGATGATCCTCGACATATCTGAAGACTGCCTCTTTGTGCCTGCGCACGCATGGACGCCGTGGTTCTCCATCTTCGGCAGCAAGTCAGGCTTTGACTCGATAGAAGAGTGTTTTGAAGAATACTCGAAATACATCTATGCGATCGAGACAGGGCTCTCCTCAGACCCTGAGATGAACTGGAGGCTATCTGCGCTTGATAATATTACTCTCTTATCAAATTCAGATGCGCATTCACCAGCCAAATTAGGAAGAGAGGCGAACGTCTTTGACTGCAATATGGATTATTACGATGTCATTGATACGATAAAGAAAAAAGACCGGAATCGTTTTCTCTATACAGTTGAGTTCTTCCCTGAAGAGGGCAAGTACCACTATGACGGACACAGAATATGCGGAATATCATTCTCACCGGCTGAGACAAAGAAGCATAAAGGCATCTGCCCTGTCTGCAAAAAGCCTCTTGTCATAGGCGTAACCAACAGGGTTGACGAACTTGCCGACAGGGACGAGGGTTTTGTGCCTAATAATGCGATACCTTCAAAACACCTTGTACCTCTTGTCGAGATCATAGCCGGGGCGTTTGGACAGGGAGTGAATACAAAAAAGGTTAAAGCCGAATATGAAAGGCTCGTCTCTATACATACTGAATTCGATATCCTTCTTGAGCTTGGAGAAGATGAGATAGGCGTTATCGCGGATGGAAAAATAGCAGAAGGTATAAAGAGAGTGAGGAGCGGTGATATCAAGGTCGTGCCGGGATTTGATGGTGAGTATGGCAAGGTATCGATATTTTAGTAACTCCCCCTGCCCCCTGCTTAAGGGCACCTACTGTTGGTCTTAGGTTAAGAGGGGGTGGCGAAGCCGGGGGCGTTAATATAATCATCCTTTCCCACTCGAAATTTTTACTTCAAACGTTTATCATAAACCCATGAACAGAACAGATACCGCTACATCGCTTTTCAAAAAAGGTTATGACTGTTCCCAGTCGGTTTTAGCGGCATTCGATGATGTTACGGGGATTGACCGTGATACATCGCTTAAGCTCGGGAGCCCGTTTGCCGGAGGCATGGGCAAGATGGGGGATACCTGCGGCGCTGTCACTGGCGCGTTAATGGTCATCGGTCTGAAGCACGGCGCAACTGATCCTGCGGATAAAAAGACGAAGGAGAAGGTTCACGGGCTTGTAAATGAGTTTGTCGAAAAGTTCCGGTCGCTCAGCAGCTCTACTATTTGCAGGGATATTATCGGTCTTGATATAAAGACCATAGGCAGGCTCTCATCCGGTGAGCGCAAGGATGTGCATACAAAATGCCTTAAGTGCGTTCAGGATGCCGTTGAAATTCTTGAGGAGATTTTATAGATGAAGAAACTTACTCATATAGACGAAGAAGGCAGGATGAAGATGGTCGATGTTTCAGGAAAAAATATAACTCTCAGAGAAGCGGTTGCGTCCGGCGCTGTAAATATGAAGAAAGAGACGCTTAAGCTGGTCACCGACGGAAAGATAACAAAGGGTAATGTGCTTGAGGCTGCGAGGCTTGCCGGTATCATGGCTGCCAAAAAGACATGCGATATCATCCCTCTCTGCCATCAGATAAACCTCAGCACTGTCAGCGTTGATTTTAAGATCGACAAGAAGAAGAACCGTATAAATATCGAGGCAAAGGCAAAGTGCAAGGGAGAGACAGGCGTTGAGATGGAAGCTCTTGTTGCGGCCTCAACCGCTGCTCTTACAATTTATGATATGTGCAAGGCGGTTGATAAGGGAATGGTGATCTCAGACATCATGCTCATGAAAAAGAGCGGCGGCAAGAGCGGGAAGTGGGAAAGAGAGTAATTGCTATTTATACCTCTTGACTTCAAACCTGTAAATCTCGATCTCCTCACCCTTGGATATACCGGCCTTCCTGCAAGCTATATCTAACTGTTCCTCAACCGTATCAACACCCTCAAGATCAGGAAGCAGAAGCCCGCGACGGTTTCCGCGCTTTACGATAACTCCGTATCTTTTAGCATCAAGGTCTTTTCTGTTTTTTACAATCTCAGGCGCTGAGAGCACGTCAACTGAATAAACTATCTCATCGAGTTCTGAGGGATCTACCGGCGGAAACCTCGGATCCTGCGTTGCGGCGCTTATCGCATTCTGGATTATCTCTTTGGCGACATTCTCAGTTGTGGGAGAGAATGTGCCTATGCAGCCTCTCAGTTCACCGTGCATCTTGAGGGAGACAAAGACGCCTGCCTTATCTTTCATCTCAAGGGGAGGTTCTACAGGAGGGGCGATAATCTCCCTGTCTATGACATACTTCGCAATCGTCTCTTTTGCGAGCTTCACAAGCGGATGCACTATTTTTCTCTCTTTAACGCGTACTCAGCTATGGTTATCAGCGAGGTCTTCTCCATCGAGTCATCAAAGATATCAAGCTCTGCCTTTGCCTCGTTGATTATGCTGTTTGCCTTTTCATATGACTTCTCAATGCATTTATACTTCTCAAGCAGCCCGGTTATATAGGAAAGGTCTGACCTGAACATCTTCTCAGCCCTTATGATGGACTTCACCTTTTCAGCCTCTTCATCGGTCGAGCTTTTGAGCAGATAGATGAGCGGAAGCGTTATCTTGCCCTCTTCAAGGTCTTTGCCGAGGCTCTTCCCGAGCGCCTTCTCCTCCGCCATGTAATCAAGGACATCGTCAGCGATCTGAAACGCCAGCCCGAGTTTCAGGCCGTATCCTGCCATGGCATCCTCCTGCTTCTTTGATGCTTTGCCGAGGATGGCCCCGCTCAGGCATATGGAAGATATGAGTATCGCGGTCTTGTCCTTTATTATCTCCATATACTCCGACTCTGAAATATCAAAATCACCTTTGATGCCGAGCTGCAGCACCTCGCCCTCTGACATCTTGGCTGTGGCGCCTGAGAGCGCGTCCATTATCCTCTGGTTGCCGAGCGAGCTTGCGACCCTCATGGCGTTGGTATAAAGATAATCGCCCACAAGTATGGTGAGCTTGTCTCCCCAGACAGAGTGTGCGGGCGGCCTCCCCCTTCTTACGCTCGCGTCATCAACTATGTCATCATGCAGCAGTGACGCGGTATGTATAGACTCAACGCTGCACGCAAGGACATAGGCCTTCTCCCCGTGGTAATTAAATATCCTTGAGCTGAGTATCGCCAGTAAGGGCCTGATGCGCTTTCCGCCTCCGGTAAGCATATATTGCCCTATCTCTGATATGGCAGGCGCAACAGCCATGAACATCCCGTTGATAGAATCTTCGGCAGAATCCAGGTCTTTTTTATAGTATGCGCAGACTTCCTTGATCTTCATATGGTTAGGGTTTGAACCTGAATTTATCCAGGTCGGTTCCGGGTTCATTTATCATGTGAAGGTTCTCAGGCCTGAAGACCCCCTTCTCCGTGATTATGGCTGTTATATATTTGGCAGGCGTCACATCAAATGCTATATTCCTGACCCTTACGCCTTCAGGGGCTATCCTGCATCCGAATATATTCGTCACCTCTTCAGAGCCGCGTTCCTCGATAGGTATCTCCGCTCCGGTTGCCATGGAAAAATCAATGCTGCTTGTAGGCGCTGCTACATAGAACGGTATGCCGTGCTCTTTGCATAACACCGCCAGTGAGTATGTCCCTATCTTGTTGGCAACGTCCCCGTTTGCCGCGGTGCGGTCGGTGCCGACTATCGCAAGGTCTATCTCGCCCCTCTGCATGATGGCTCCGGCTGTGTTGTCGCTGATAAGCGTCACCGGGATATTATCCTGCATCAGCTCCCATGCAGTAAGCCGGGCGCCCTGAAGCACAGGCCTTGTCTCATCTGCAATGACCTGTATCTTTTTTCCGGATTCATGCGCGACGCGTATCGGCCCGGTAGCGGTGCCGTAACCGCCGGTCGCAAGCGACCCTGCGTTGCAATGCGTGATTATCGTATCGCCGTCCTTTATGAATTGATTGCCGTATCTGCCTATCGTCTTGTTTATCTCAATATCCTCTTCAAGCACCTTGTTCGCCTCTGCGACCAGCAGCTCTTTAAGCTCATCAACCGGCCTTTTCTTGTTCTCATTCAAAAGCCTCTTCACCCTCTCGACAGACCAGTGAATATTGACGGCCGTCGGCCTTGTGGCAAGGAGCGTATCAAAGACCGTCTGCAGCTCTTTCATGAAATCATCAAAACCGGCCGCCTTTATCTCACGCGCGCCCTGTGCTATCCCCATGGCAGCTGCTATCCCTATCGCCGGGGCTCCGCGTATCCAGAGCTTCTTGATGCCTTCCGCCACCATCATGTAGTCAGTGCATCTTATATAACTGACCTCGTGCGGCAGTATGCTCTGGTCAAGCATCATGACTACACCGTCAACCATCTCTATCGTTTTTACCATGTTATCTCCTATAGTTTCAATTATAAACCAAAGAACATATCAGATTCCCGGCCTGCTACACATTGAGCGGCATTATTGTTGTTATAACAAGAAACGATGTCAATCCTATTATCGTTATGACAGTTGCCCATGAGATGTAATTCCAGGCCCTGGAATTACTGTATTCGCCCATGAGCTTCTTGTTGTTCACAAGCAGCAGGGCAAAGACCAGCACAAACGGAAGCAGTAGCCCGTTAAGCACAGCTGAGAGCACCATGAGAAGGACAAGCGGCGCACCCGGGATCATGATAACAAGCGATGCCAGGGCTATGGTCATCGTATATATCCACATGAACTGCGGCGCCTCGCTGAACGTCTTGTTGACGCCTGCCTCCCATCCCATCGCCTCGCAGACATAGTAAGCCGTGGCAAGAGGCACTATGATCGCGCCGAGCAGAGAGGCGTTCGCAAGGCATAAGGCGAAGATCAGGTACGCGTACTCTCCGGCAAGCGGCTTCAGCGCGAGCGCGGCCTCTGACGCCTCGGTGACCCGTATGCCGTGCGGAAAGAGCAATGCCCCGCATGTAACGATAATAAAGAAGCTGATGATATCCGTTATGGAGCATCCGATGATGACATCAAGCCGCATCGCCTTGTACTGTCTTTTCTTGATGCCCTTCTCAGCTATCGAAGACTGGAGATAGAACTGCATCCAGGGCGTGATAGTGGTTCCGATGATGGCGATGCTGAGCATGATGTATTCCGAATCCCACCGCATCTGGGGAATGACGGCGCTCTTCAGCACCGGCCCCCATTCAGGCTGTGCCATAAAGCCGGAAACAACATATCCGAAATAAATAAGGCAGGCAAAAAGAAGTATCTTCTCGACCAGCCGGTAGCTCCCCTTGGTGACGAGTATCCAGATCGAGAGCGCCCCGACAGGCACCATGATGAATTTGCTGAAACCGAGGATCTCCATGCTGGCTGCCCAGCCCGCAAGATTAGCGACGGTATTGCCGAAGTTCGCGACAAAAAGGCCTAACATCATATAAAAAGCCGCCTTGACCCCGAAGTTCTCACGGATCAGGTCGGAAAGCCCTTTGCCTGTCACAACGCCCATGCGCGCTATCGTCTCCTGTATCACCACGAGAGCGACTGTCGTGGGCAGCAGCGTCCAGAGCAGGGCGTATCCGAAACGCGCGCCTGCCACCGAATAAGTGGTTATGCCGCTGGCGTCATTGTCAATGTTAGCGGTGATGATGCCCGGCCCCATGACGCTCAGAAAAAAGAGGATGTTCCTGCGGATCTTCAAACTCTCCGCCTCTTCTTCTTCGAAGCCGGCGGCAGAAGGATGTCAACTATGTCGTCAACCGTGATAATGCCGTGCATATATCCGTTCTCATCCACAACGGGCAGGGCGAGCAGGTTATATTTCGAGATGATCTCGGCGACGGCCATCTCATCCTCGCCGGGCGCGACGGTCTTGAGATTGGTCTCCATAATGTCCGCAAGATAAGAGTCATTGTCAGCGATGAGCACCTCCCTCAGAGATGCAACGCCCTGCAGCTTTTCCTCTTTGTCAACGATGTAGAGATAATATACATTCTCAGCCTCCTGCGCCTCGGTCCTGAACCGTTCGGTCGCCTCCCGGACCGTTATATCCGGGGGATAGGAGATAAAGTCGTTTGTCATGAGCCCGCCGGCGGTGTCCTCTTCATGCATGAGCAGTTCCTGAATATCTTCAGCCTCTTCTTTCTCAACATGTTCGAGTATCTCATCGGCCCTCTCCTTGGGCAGGTCGCTCAGGACGTCGGCAGCTTCGTCAGGCGGCATCTCTTCGATAATGTCAGCGGCCTTCTCAGTGTCCATGGAGTTGATGATATCCGCCTGCATCTCAGGCTGAAGCTCCGCGAGCGCCTCAGCAGCGGTCTCTATGTCAAGGTCATTGAAAAAGCTCGCCCCGTCCTTCTGTGAAATGCTGTTGATGATATCGGCGATATCAGCAGGATGAAGTTCTGAAAGCATCTGGCGCGGCACTGTCAGAGATATCTTGGTAAGCCTCGGCTCAAGCGGCTGTAAATATCCCCAGCCTATGAGGTTTTGCGAAAGCGTCTTCCCGAAGAGCCTGTAGATGCTCTCGCTCCTCCGCTCTATCCCGAGGCGCCTCAGTATCCCGCTCATCCCCACATCAACAGCGGCAAGCCATGCCATATAATGCTTTCCTTCAAGCTTGACGTCATTGACCCTCACGACCTTGGCCCCGTCAGCGTCAACTATCTGCTTGTCAAATATGTCCCGCACGATAAGCAGGTCGTCCTCTGACGATACATAAGATTTTACATGGGGGGAATATATCTTTGAAGATATTACGCTCTTGTTGAATATGCTCAGCTCATCCCATTCGAGGCGGAGCTTGTCCTTCTTGTTGAGTATGAGGGCTGATACCTTGGGGAGATGCTCCCCCTTTATCACGACAAAGTCAGAGACCCTGCCGAGTTCGTCCCCTTTTGGGTCAAGAACCGGTTTATTCAATAACTCGCTGATAAAGAGTTCGCCAAAAAGGGACATCGATGATTCTCCTGTATATGGATAGGGCCTTTTACATGATTGTAATCCTGACCATGAAGTATACCTAAGAAAAAAGGTTTTGGGCAAGGTGAATGAAGCAGGTTTTGTGGCAAAGCGGAGCTTTCTCTTTACTTGTAAATAACCCCTCTTGTGCTTGGAAGCAAGAAGTCCTGAAACTCTGAACCTATCTGATTATTGATGATTTATGGCAGGTCTTATTCTTTGGATATTAAATAACATGTTATTACAGACCAAAAAGGACATTTTTCAAGATAACTGATTAACACAATCACTATATTTTGTGCTTGTATTTTCATGTTTATACAACTATGATATTCATATTCCAGCAAATACGGACGGCAGTATATTAATTGTTAGGTGATTAACAATGAAACTCTACAAATACATTGGTCCTGAGATACTTTCAATCGCATTCAGCAAAGAGGGTTATGTTGGATTGAAGTGCTCATATCCAAAAGATTACAATGATCCATTCGAACTTTTTTTGACACTGGACTCGTATGAAGCCGAGGCTGAAATCATTGCTTACTACCATGAAATTCTTGGCGAAGTCCCTCAACTTCCAACTACTTGTTTTTCCAAACGACCAGACGTGATCCCAATGTGGGCTCATTACGCTCACCAATCAAGAGGCTTTGTAATTGAAATTGATGAGAGCCGCATGACGAAGCGATTTCCCGACACTTCAATTGATGATGTTGACTACAAGGACAATCCTCACGCAGTAGAGCTTGAGGCTGTGATCCTTGCTTACACAACTACAAAACCTCGGCATACATATCTTTTACAGAGAGCAGCATTTGGAAATGCATATTTTACTAAGAGTTCCTGTTGGAGTTATGAAAGTGAAAGAAGAGTTATTTTGAAGCAATCAGACGTATCAACTACTGATTCAAATATGATTTTATATGTGCCGATAGACTGTGTGTCATCTGTAATTGCAGCACCTTTCTCAATTGATGAGCACGTTGACTATTGCAAGAAACTAACCGAGCGTATATCGTGTGATTATTATGAAATGAAAATAGGAAGAAGCTCTATAACTCCTTATTTTCTAAATAAGGAAAATGACTCCTTTCAGTTTGATGGTGAAAAGCTTGATTCCGTAGATAATTATTGTGGGAAGTGTGGAGAACCTATTATTGGAGAAGAGGAGTATTGCCATTGGTGTTCAACCTCTGAAGACGACAAATATGACGCAGCGTTCAGGAATCCTATGAAGCGCCTATCAAAGTTGGGGTTATTAGAAGGTTATCTAAAGGGTAGCGCTGAAATTGATAAAAAATGCCGCACTTAACCACACGCTACACATGAACGAGTGCCATAGGACGCTTTTTTAGCAAGTATTGTCTTAAGACATGCAAATTGGTTTTCAGCAAGTTGTTATTGTACAGTGGTACTCGTCACTAAGATTAGCGGAGGATATCCATATCAGAATCAACAGCTCCCTGCCTCATTGTAGATGATATCCATAATATGAGAGAGCCGCAGAATATCTTTGTATCTTACTTTGACCTGAAAGCCCCAAACGTGATTGACAACATCATAAGCACAGTGAAGGAGATAAAGAAATACCGGAAGCTGTAATTCTATCCAACAATAACGCCTCATGTGGTAAAATACTGCAAAAGACAGGAGAGGTTAACAATGAATGCTATAGACATATTAAAGAACCAGGAAGGATTGATAAAACAGAAATATAGCGTTAAGCGAATTGGCATATTCGGGTCTTTTGCAAGGGAAGAACAGAGGCCAGACAGCGATATTGATGTTCTTGTGGATTTTGAGGAAGGTGCTAAGACCTTTGATAACTTCATGGAGCTGAAGTTTTTTCTTGAAGACCTGTTTCATAGAAAAGTGGACTTGGTGACAGTCAAGGCATTAAGGCCACAGATTAAAGAGGGCATTCTTAAAGAAGTAACCTATGCGTAGAAATTATCTGCTATATCTTGAAGACATCTTCACTTCCGCAAGCAAAATTCTGAATTACGCAGGGGATATGCCATATGAAGGCCTCATAATAGATGCAATGCGTCTTGAAGCGATCGTCAGGAACTTCGAGATTATTGGTGAGGCGGCAAGCAAACTACCACAAGATATAAAGGATAAATATCCGTTTATAGAATGGCGCAAAATATCTGATTTCAGAAATGTCCTTGCACATGAGTATTTTGGAATAGACTATGAAATGATGTGGGAGATCATTAAAGACAAGCTCCCGGCTCTTCTTGACAGTATGAAAACCATCATCGAAAAAGAAAAATAACCATGCCTTCCTACATCCCCGGAATCTCCACCTTGCCTTTCAATCCTTTTGTTATGAAGACCTTCATATCGGCATCAACGATTATTCCCTCAAGCCCCATTGATTCAAGAAGGGCTATTCCCTTTTGCGAGCCGAGGACAAATACGCCGGTGGATATGCCGTCAGAAATATAGCCTTGAGGCGCTATGACAGAAACACTGATAGCCTGTGATTCAGAAGGAAAGCCTGTCTTCGGGTCTATTATATGATGATAGCGCTTGCCGTCCTGTGTAAAAAACCTCTCGTAGTCGCCTGAGGTTGATACTGCCTGGTCAGTGAGATATAGAGCGGTAAGGATATCGTCATCAAATCCCCCCTCGCCCCCCTTTGTTAAAGTGGGGGACTTTTTATCAGTTTTAGGACGAGGGTTCTGCACACCTACTCTCCATGACTGGCCGTCAGGCCTCCGTCCATAACCTTTAATATCGCCTGCTATCGCCACAAGCGCAGCCGTTATGCCTTTTGCTTTGATCACCTCTATCGCCTTATCTGCACCATAGCCCTTTGCGATGCCGCCGAGGTCAAGCTCCATGCCCGCATCTTCGAGATAGACTTCTGATGTTGCCTCATTTATCTTCACTTTTTTGTAATCAATAAGCCTTAACGCATTACTGACAGCATCTTTATCAGGGACAAAACGCTTGGACGGGTCCTTTGAAAACCCCCAGAGCTTTATGACAGGGCCGATGGCAGGATCGAACGCTCCGGCTGTTACATCTGATATGTGTATCGCCTTCATAATGTTGTCGAGAGTGTCTTTGCTGACCTTTACAGGATTCTTTCCTGCTGCCCTGTTTATCGCGGTGAGCTCACTGTCTGGAGAATAATAGTTTATAAGCTCGCCTATTCTCTTTATCTCGGCAAAGCCGGCATCGATCGCCTCTTCAGCCTTTTTATCAGAATCACTCACAACCGTTATCGTGACGGTCGTGAACATCTCGGTCCGGGTCTTCTTGAATACCCTCTCCTCTTTTGTGCAGCCTGTAAGAAGGAGGATAGAGAATACAACAAACATGAATGCTTTGCCTTTGTTCACGATGATGTCTCCTTATTAACAAAAAGTTTATCTTTCAAATAAACGCCGGTATGTGATTTAGGATTATTTGCAACCTCTTCAGGCGTTCCTTTTGCAACCACCCTGCCGCCCTCTTTACCGCCTTCAGGCCCGAGATCTATTATATGGTCTGCGCTCTTTATCACTTCAAGATTATGCTCAATCACGATCACCGTATTGCCGGCATCCACAAGGTCTCTGAGGACTTCAAGAAGTTTATGTATGTCGACAAAATGAAGCCCTGTCGTAGGTTCATCGAGAATGTAGAGCGTCTTTCCTGTTGCCCTCCTGCTGAGTTCCTTTGAGAGCTTGATCCTCTGCGCCTCGCCGCCGGAGAGCGTTGTCGCGGACTGCCCGAGCGCGATATATCCAAGCCCGACCTTTTCTATCGTTGCCAGTTTGCTCTTTAATTGAGGTATGGCTCCGAAGAAGTCGAGCGCCTGAGACACCGTCATATCCAGCACCTCGGAAATATTCCTGCCCTTGTACTTTATATCAAGCGTCTCTTTGTTATACCTCGCTCCCTTGCATGCTTCGCATAGAACATATACATCAGGAAGAAAGTGCATCGTCACCTTCATAAGGCCGTCGCCCTTGCATGCCTCGCACCTGCCGCCCGTGACATTGAAGCTGAACCTGTTCGGTTTGTATCCTCTGACCTTTGAGTCAATCGCCTGTGAAAAGAGGTGCCTGATAAGGGTGAAGATGCCTGTGTATGTCGCAGGGTTTGACCGCGGGCTCCTGCCTAACGGGGACTGGTCTATATTAATAACCTTGTCTATCAGGTCTATCCCTTCTATGCTCTTGTGCATTCCCGGCCTCTCTTTGGAAGAGTAAAGCCGTTTGGCAAGCGCGTTATACAGGATATCAAGCACAAGCGTGCTCTTGCCTGAACCTGACACGCCGGTCACGCAGTTGAAGATGCCGAGAGGAAATTCAACATCTATCTTCTTCAGATTGAATTCGCTTGCGCCTTTGACCTTGATGGATTTATTGCTCTTCCTTCTCTCAGTTGGCACAGGGATAGACATCTTCCCCCTGAGATAAAGCCCGGTCAGCGATTGCTCGTTTGCGGTAATATCCTTAAGATCACCTTCTGCCACGACATATCCGCCATGAATACCGGCGCCCGGCCCCATATCAATTACATGATCCGCGCTCCGCATGGTGTCTTCATCATGTTCGACCACTATTACGGTATTGCCGAGGTCTCTTAACTTCAGCAGGCTCTGGATCAACCTGCCGCAGTCTCTTGGGTGAAGCCCGATGCTCGGCTCATCAAAGATATAGAGTACGCCCGAAAGCGAGGAGCCTATCTGAGTCGCAAGCCTTATCCTCTGTATCTCGCCGCCGGACAAGGTTAGCGCAGGCCTGTTAAGTGATATATATCCCAGCCCGACCTTGTCAAGAAAGTCGAGCCTCTCTTTTATCTCTTTGATGACCTTTGATATGATCGCCTCTTCCATATTGGTAAGCTTAAGCTTTGCCATGAAGAGGCTTATCTCACTGATCGGCTTGGAGACGAGTTCGCCGATATTCAGCCCGTTAAGTGTGACGCCAAGCGCCTCCTGCCTGAGCCTCATGCCTTTGCATTGAGGGCATATATTCAGCCTTCCGGTATCATCGTCCTCTTCCCCGGCATCCATATATCCGAGCCCCCTGCACTCCGGGCATGCGCCGAAGGGGCTGTTAAATGAAAAGAAGCGGGGCGTGATCTCAGGATAGTTTATGCCGCATTTCGGGCATGCAAGCTTCATGCTGAAGAAGAGGTCATTGTTATCGTCCGTGTTATTAATGATCACGACATCCTTCAGTTCGACGGCATGTGAGATGGCGGTTGATAAATGCCTCTCAATGCCGGGCTTGATTATGAGCCTGTCAATGACAATATCTATGTTGTGCCTTTTGTGCTTTCCAAGCTTCAGGTCCTTTGTAATATCAACTATCTCGCCGTCTATCCTTGCCCTTATAAAACCCATCTTCCTCGCATCGATCAGCTCCTTTTTGTGCTCCCCCTTGCGGCCTATGACAACAGGCGACAGGACCTGGATGCGCGTGCCTTTGGGCAGGGCTGCTATGGATTCGACTATCTTGGAGACACCCTGTGTTGCGATAGGGCTTCCGCACTTGTAACAGTTAAGTTGGCCGATGCGCGTATAGGCCACCTTCAGATAATCATATATCTTTGTGATAGTCCCGACTGTGGAACGCAGGTTCTTTGCAACTGTCTTCTGCTCGACAGCTATTGACGGGGAGAGACCCTCTATGGAATCCACATCAGGCTTCTGAAGCTGCTCAAGGAATTGTCTTGCATAAGCTGAGAGGCTCTCAACATAACGCCTCTGTCCCTCTGCATAGATGGTATCAAATGCCAGCGACGACTTTCCTGAACCGGAAGGGCCTGTGATAACGGTAAACCGGTCACGGGGAATGCTGAGGTCTATGTTTTTAAGATTATGGACCCTTGCTTTCCTGATAGTTATATTTTTCAGCATAATTATCGCTCTTGAGAGTGATGGATTTTTAATATAGCTCATTAATATTGCCGTAATCAAATTAAAGAAAATATAATTAAAAAACCCTCATTTGCCTTGACAATAATCAAATAAAAATTATTTAATAGGTAATCCCACTCAACTGGAGGTTTTCATGAAGAAAAAGAGTCACTTATTCACATCCGAGTCCGTATCAGAGGGACATCCCGATAAAGTCGCTGATCAGATCTCAGACGCAATCCTTGACGCGATATTTGAGCAGGACCCGGCTGCCCGCGTAGCTTGCGAAACCCTTGTCAACACAGGCATGGTGATCATCTCGGGTGAGATCACTACCAAGGCATGGGTAGACATGCAGAGCGTAGTGCGCCAGACAGTAAAACGTATCGGCTACAACAGTTCGGACATGGGTTTTGACTGGGAGTCATGCGCGGTTCTGACATCCATTGACAAACAGTCCGCTGACATAGCCGTCGGAGTTGATGAGACCAATGATCATGAGCAGGGCGCCGGCGATCAGGGCATAATGTTCGGCTATGCTACAAATGAGACAGACGTCCTCATGCCTGCGCCTATAACCTACGCGCATCGGCTTATGCGCCGCCAGTCCGAAGTCCGCAAGAACGGCACACTGCCGTGGCTGCGTCCGGATGCCAAGAGCCAGGTAACATTCCGTTATGAGGATAATGTGCCTGTCGGCATTGACGCTGTAGTTCTCTCGACCCAGCATTCACCTGAAATAGATTACAAAACCCTTAAAGAGGCTGTTATGGATGAGATCATCCTGCCGGTCCTTCCTGCGGATTTTATCAGCACCAATACAAAATTTCATATAAACCCCACCGGCCGTTTCGTCATCGGGGGCCCGGTCGGCGACTGCGGAGTCACAGGCCGCAAGATAATCGTTGATACTTACGGCGGCGCTGCGCGCCACGGCGGCGGAGCCTTCTCAGGCAAAGACCCTTCCAAGGTTGACCGCTCTGCAGCTTATGCAACCCGTTATGTGGCAAAAAATATCGTTGCCGCAGGCCTTGCTGACCGCTGCGAGATACAGGTCTCTTACGCTATCGGCGTTGCAGAACCAATATCCATCAGCATTGAGACCTTCGGCACAGGCAAGGTTTCTGAGGATAAACTTATAGCTCTTGTGAGAGAGCACTTTGACCTCAGGCCGCGCGGCCTCATCACGATGCTCAACCTCTTGAGGCCTATATACAGCCCGACCGCTGCTTACGGGCACTTCGGCAGGGAAGGCGAAGGCTTCACATGGGAAAAGACAGATCTGGCAGAGACGCTTAAAAAGGAAGCAAAATAATCTAACTAATGAGGTCATTATGATAAAAGCCGCATCAAGATCCAAAGCAGCAGATTACAAAGTCGCAGACATGAGCCTCGCGGAATGGGGCAGGAAAGAGATAGAGATAGCCGAGAAAGAGATGCCCGGCCTTATGTCCATCAGGGAAAAACATTCACGCAAAAAACCTCTGAAAGGCGTCAGGATATCAGGCTCGCTTCATATGACGATCCAGACCGCTGTGCTTATCGAGACGCTTGCAGCATTGGGCGCGAACGTCAGATGGGCAAGCTGCAATATCTTCTCAACGCAGGACCATGCCGCAGCGGCGATTGCAGCGGCTGGCATCCCGGTATTCGCGTGGAAGGGCGAAACGCTTGAAGAATACTGGTGGTGCACTGAAAAGGCTTTGAACTTCCCGGGCGGGCTCGGGCCTCAGCTTATAGTAGATGACGGAGGAGACGCGACCTTATTCATCCACCGCGGATATCAGGCGGAAGACAAAGCCTCCATCCTTGACAAGAAGACAGACAATCAAGAATTAAAGATCATTAACAACTTGCTCAAATCGATCCTTAAGCAAGACCCGAAGAGATGGCACAGGGTCGTAAAAGACTGGCACGGGGTCAGTGAAGAGACGACCACAGGCGTACACAGGCTCTACGAGATGATGAAGGACGGCACGCTGCTCGTCCCTGCGATAAACGTGAATGACTCTGTCACAAAATCCAAATTCGACAACCTCTACGGATGCAGAGAGTCTCTTGCCGACGGCATCAAGAGAGCAACCGATGTCATGCTTGCAGGCAAGGTCTCTGTTGTCTGCGGCTACGGTGATGTAGGCAAGGGATGCGCAAAGTCGCTGAAGGAATACGGCTCAAGGGTCATTGTTACCGAGATCGACCCTATCTGCGCGCTTCAGGCAGCCATGGAAGGGTATGAGGTCGCCACTGTTGAAGATACCCTCGGCGAGGGAGACATATATGTTACAACTACCGGCAACGTGGACATTATAAAGATAGAGCATATGAACAAGATGAAAGACCAGGCCATCGTCTGCAACATCGGACACTTTGACAATGAGATACAGGTGAACAAGCTTAACGCGTACAAAGGCATCAAGAAGGTTAATATAAAGCCGCAGGTGGATAAGTATATCTTCCCCGAAGGGCATGCCATCTTCCTTCTTGCCGAAGGCAGGCTGGTAAACCTCGGCTGCGCTACAGGCCACCCTTCATTCGTAATGTCAAACAGCTTCACAAACCAGACACTTGCACAGATAGACCTCTGGAAGAATAAGGATGTTTATGAAAAAAAGGTCTACCGCCTCTCCAAACAGCTTGATGAGGAAGTCGCAAGGCTCCATCTGGAGAAGATCGGCGTCAGGCTGACAAAGCTCACAAAAGAACAGGCCGCTTATATAGGCGTTTCTGTTGACGGGCCGTACAAGGCGGAGCATTACAGGTATTAATTTTTCTGTCATTCCCGTTATGTGTTAGGCGGAAATCCAGTCTTTTTTATGATGACAATCTGCATAGAGGTTCTCAGATACTTTTGAGAACCTCTATTGTTTTTTGGATGACTTCTTTGTCCCACATTATTGATACATGGTTCGCAGGCACGTCATAGTGACTTGAACTCCACGGCATCACCGAACTCTCCGCTGATACAAGAGCGTCACCCTTGCCCGGTGTAAGCTCATCAAGTTTGAGAGAAGACGGCAGCAGTTTCATAAGCGAATCAGGTATCTCTATCAGAGGCTTAGGATATATCTCGCTTTCATTCTTCTTCCACTGATAAACGGTCAGAAGCCTCGGTTCTGTCCCGCCGAAAGAAAGATATTTGATATTTTTATTGCTGGAATCTTTCAGGCCCTTAATAAAATCAGAGCCCGGCATCAGCTCCTTCAGCGCCTCCCCAAGGAGAAAATCAGTTGTCCGGCCGATGGTCTCAATAACCGTGCCTTGTTCTTCCTTCGGCAGGATCTTCTTCAGCACAGCTGCCAAAGGCGAGAGATATCCGGCTATCTTTGAGATGGAACTGCCTGAATGAGGCGATGCGATCGTTATCAGTGCCTTTATCGCGGGATGCCTATCTTCCATGAACTTCCTTGCGATAAGTCCACCCCTGCTGTGGCCTATCAATGCAACAGGGCTTCCGGGGAAAAGCTCTTCAGCCTTTGCAACGATATGCTTAAGCTCTACAACTGCGGCATCTACATGGCCGACCGGCCTCTTCTGGCTCCACGTTATGAGGTTGTATCCTTCATCCCTGAGTACAGACCAGATGTTCTCTATCTTATCGGGGAAATCGCCTATGGTGATATTATTTTTTTCTGTTGAAATGCGTGGAATGGGCGTCTCTGCTGCGAGTATTTTCAGCCGGAAGTTATTTGCAAGAAGCTTTGTGTGGAGAGGGTCTGTCCATATGCCCTTGTCCACTCCGAGGCCATGGATCAGGACAGCGACAGGTTTATCAGCGCCGCCCTTATGAATGGTTTCATTTAAATTCACATTGACCTGCTACGGCTTAAATACCTCTATCTTTTCAATGCCCCCGTCACTCTTCAGAAATATGACCTCTTTTATCTGGGCGTTCCTTATCATGCGGTCGCAAAGCTTGCACGGCTTGCCGTTGGCAAAACTCTTGTCATCTTCAAAACCTGCGATATAGATGACAGCGCCTTTCATCCTCTCAGGCGGCGCGTTGATGATCGCGTTCTGTTCGGCATGCACAGCCTCGCAAAGCTCATACCTCTCGCCTGAAGGGATGTTCTGTTCCTTTCTGATGCACGTTTGAAGGTCTATGCAGTTATCTATGCCGCGCGGGGCGCCGTTATATCCTGTGCTTATCAGCACCCTGTCTTTCACAATGACCGCGCCATACTTTCTGCGCATGCAGGTGGACCTTGAAGATACGACCTTTGCTATCTCTATAAAATAATCATCCCATTCAGGGCGCATGTTATATTCCTTTAATTGCTGATTCAGCGGTCATTAATTATAGCAGAAACGAAGCGGCGCTAAGCATTAAAACCTATCGGCCCTTTCCCCTTGAGTATATCCGCTTCCACGATCGTGCCAAATTGAGCCTCATATCTCCTGACATTATCCTGAAGCGCGGCAATTATGCGCTTTGCATGTCCCGGGCTTGTGATGACTCTCGCGTTGACCGTGCCGACAGGCGGTGTTATCAGAGAGAAGTCCATTATAAATTCATCCTTCGTATGTGTGACCGTCATACTGTTCGCATATACCCCTGCCTGAATGTGAGGCGGGATGTTGATAGTTATCTCATTTGGTTTGTTCGCCATTGTGTGCCTCCTTTATTTCTGTAATTTTCCGATTTCCTTTTTAATTTCTTCAATTACTTCAACATTATATATCTTCTTATTTTTGCCCGCCTTGACAGAGTAGATAAAAAAGACTTGCCCGCCAAACTTCTTTCTGAACTTTTCGTGACTAACTTCATGCATCTTAATCCATTGATATTGGTTCAATGCCTGACCGGAAGATATCGGCTTGATTTGAAGACCTATATACTTATCATTTACTTGAATTGAAAAATCAACATGATAAGCTCTGTCCCATTCATCAGGGGCAGGATTAATTTTAACGCCGATGATGGATTCAAGCTGTCCATATACCGTGTCAATCTCAGATTTATATCCTTCATAAGTTCTATTTAACACAAGATTGTATGCATAGTCGATGCATTCTTCTTCCTCAATTGATTCTAATTCGCTTTGAACAACTTCAGACAATTTCACATAAAGTCTTTGCCCTAAATCCCTGATGTATTCTCTTGTTATTTTTGCACCGTCCTTCTTTTTCTGTCTCGCGGTATTAAAGTAAAAACTTTCCCACTCTTCAAATGAGTTGCAGATACGCTTACAAATTAATTCGGAAATTGGACACATATACCGCATCTTATTTGTTTCGCAACAAAGCATAAAAGATATCTCCAGATATTTGAATTTAAGAACTCTTCCCAGAATTGTATATCACTAACTTCTTCCAATCTATTTTACCGTCTATGCAAAATTCATTCATGAAATCCATGGTAAACCTATTAATGATTTGTGCATAGGCAACCATAAACTCCTCATTGCGTTCTTTTGCCTTATGCCCGAGAGGCTCAATAATATCTGTAAACAAATATTCTTTTCCGGAAATGAGTTCCCAAAACCTTTGTCCACAATATTTGAAATAATCACCTTTGTCAGGTTTATTATCACGACCGTAACAGCAACCATTAATTGCCTGAACATGTATCTTTGAATTACTTGTTCTAAGAATCCTTTTGGCTTTTCTAAAATTGTCTTTCATTTTTATTACTTGTTGACTGTTCCCCCAGTTCGGCCCTGATTTAATTGCGACAATATTATGGATATTATCATTGACGAATTCTAAATCAATCCCTTCTGCAGAAGACTTATTGCCTCCATACACTTTCCCACAAATGAAGATTGCGAGTCCTTCCAAAAAGTCACCAAAGATTGTTTCTTCCTGAGAAGAAAGATGTGCATCAAGAAGTGGTTTAACTAAGTCTTGAGCCGTATGAATATTTTTTGCCTTAAATAGATAAGGATTCTTCTTTTTCAGGATTGTTGTCAATTTCAACCCTTCAAGATTCTGCAACCTCTTCGCATGAAAGGTGTTTATATTTTTCTCAATGAATGCAATTACATCTTTATTTTCGATTTTTCCCATACTTCACCTTCCTTTCAAAAAGTACCATATCCTTATAGTTATTTGCTTCCTCGGTAACCATATCATAATAATCTTTTGATCTATCAATCCCGATAGAATGCCGTTTTAGTTTATTGGCTACTCTCAAAGTCGTACCAGAACCCATAAATGGATCCAATACCCAATCACCTTCTCTTGTAAACAATTTCACAAACCATTCAGGAAGTGCCTCAGGAAAAACTGCGCTATGATTTCTATTAGAACATTCAGTCGCCATATGAAGCACATTTGTTGGGTAAGCTTTATCCTTATCCAACCAATTTGATATCTTCTTACCGAAACCGCTTCCGACCTTTGAGTTGTCCCGTACTTTATCTGTTTCACTTAAGTTTTTTAATCTTGTCTTGGCCCAGTCACCCATCGGAATCATAACTTCTTCCTGATACATGTTAAATTTCCTACTTTTATTAAACTGCAACAATCTTTCCCATGAATCCCTGAATCTGTTAGGCCATTTCCCTGGATAACAATTTTTCTTATGCCACATAAATTCTTCAGTCCATAGCCAACCTTGTTTTTTCATTTCGAGAATAAGTTCGATCACGTAAGTATGTCGCTCGCCATTAATAACTTTCTCTTTGATATTCAGTATAAAAGTGCCGTCTGGTTTTAAAACCCTGAGAAGTTCTTTGCTTATAGGTAAAAACCACTCGACATAATGATCAGGCTTTATCCCGCCATATGTGCCATTTCTGCTGTCAGCATACGGTGGTGATGTAACAATCATATCTATTGAATTTTCATCAAGGCTTTTCAAAACTTCTCTACAGTCACCTAACATTATTTTTGTGTGTATTTTTTTCATATTCCAAAAACTACCTCTCCTTCCTTACCCCTTTAAACGGTTCCTTGTTCGCCTTCTGATCAATGAATCTTCCTGTATCAGAATCCCTTTTCACCCATCGGTCATTATGAGGATTATGAACTTGTGAGCGGTCTTTTATTGCGCCCTGTCTGTGATTGTCTCCGTATGGTTTGTTTATTGCCATAGTAATACCTCCTTATTCTGGATTCCCATTTTCACAGGAATGACATCTTAAAATCTCCCCTAACCCCTCTTTGCCTAAGAGGGGAAGATTCTGGACAAGCCAGAATGACGGCTAAACCTATCCCGATTTGAACACACCCCTTAATCCCCTGCTTAAAGCACCTACTGTTGGTCTTTTTAGAGGGGAAACAAAAAACAGGGACACGGCTACCCATGTCCCTGCTGGATTTTACATATGCCGTATTTCCGCGTCTCAGTTCCTGTGCCCCTTTTCTAAAAGCACTTGGTAAAACCACAGTCCTTGCATACTGCGCAGCCGCCTTCATGCTCGACAGCGCCGCCGCATTCTGAGCACTGGCCAGAATGGAAGACCTTCTTGCCGTGATTGTCAGAACCGTTGCCATGGCCATTGCCGTTGCCTCCGGCCTCTTCCTTGAATTTCTCTATGGACTTTGAAATGGCGTCTGAACATGAAGATATCTTTCCGCCCTTTGACCATGCGGGGCTGTGACAGCTTATGCCCTTGAGCTGTTTGACGATCTCAAGCGGGTCTATGTTGCTTCTGAATGCGAGGCTCACGAGCCTGCCTATCGCCTCTGCCTGGCTTGACGCGCAGCCTCCTGCCTTGCCCATGCGGGTGAAGAGCTCAAACGGATTCCCGTTGTCATCTTCATTGATCGTGACGTAGAGATTACCGCAGCCGGTATTCATCAGCGTCGTTGTCCCGTGTATCGTCTCAGGCCTCTTCTTCGGCACTATCTTTACATATTCCTCAGATGACTGTCTGCTCTCTTCCTGGCTCGTCTTTCCTGTTGAGAGCACCTGCTCTTCTCTTGAACCGTCCCTGTAAACAGTGGCGCCTTTGCACCCGAGCTTATAGGCAAGGAGATATACATTTTCAACATCCTTAGGTGTCGCGTCTTTCGAAAAGTTGACCGTCTTGGAAACGGCATTGTCCACATACTTCTGAAACGCAGCCTGCATCTTCACATGATCCTCAGGTGTTATGTCATGAGCGGTAATGAAAATATTCTTTACATCATCGGGCACCGCTTCTATCCCGTGAAGCGTCCCTTTCTCAGCTATCTCTTCGATAAGCTCCCTGCTCCAGAAACCTCTCTCTTTTGCAATCTTTTCAAAGTACGGGTTGACCTCATAGAGCTTTGTCCCTTCAAGCACGTTGCGCACATAAGATACGGCAAAAAGAGGCTCTATCCCGCTTGAGCATCCGGCTATTATGGAGAGCGTGCCGGTCGGCGCGATCGTCGTGATAGTCGCGTTCCTGAGCTTCATCCTGTCTTTATACATGCTCTCGGAATGTGTTGAAAAAACGCCCCTCTCCTCGGCAAGGAGAGATGACGCCTTTCTGCCCTCATCCTGTATGAACCTCATGACCTCTTCGCCAAGGCTTAACGCGTCATCAGAGTTATAAGGAACACCAAGCTGGATGAGCATGTCAGCAAATCCCATAACGCCGAGGCCTATCTTCCTGTTCGCCTTTGTGGTCTCCTCGATTATTTTGATCGGGTACTTGTTCACCTCAATTACATTGTCAAGGAAGTGGACGGCTGAGTGCACAGTCTCCTTTAGCAAACCCCAGTCTATATTGGAACGAGGGTCTTCTACCGCAGTTGCGCCTTCGTGCTTCACAAAGTTCGAAAGGTTTATCGAGCCCAGGTTACAGGATTCATAAGGCAGGAGCGGCTGCTCGCCGCAGGGGTTGGTGCTCTCTATATCTCCCAGCTTCGGCGTAGGATTATCACGGTTCATCCTGTCTATGAAGATTATGCCCGGCTCGCCGTTCTTCCACGCATGATTCACAATGAGGTTAAAGACATCCTTTGCCCTGAGCATGCGCGTTGCCTTGCCGTCATGCGGGTTCTTCAGCTCATACTCTTTGTCCTTTTCAAAGGCGTCCATGAACTCGTCTGTGAGCGCGATAGAGATGTTGAAGTTGTTGAGTATCCTGTTGTCATCCTTTGCGGTTATGAAATCAAGGATATCAGGATGGTCTACGCGCAGCATGCCCATGTTCGCGCCTCTTCTCGTGCCGCCCTGCTTTATCGCCTCGGTCGCTGAATCAAAGACCGTCATGAATGAGATAGGCCCGGATGATACGCCCTTGGTGGAACCCACGATATCGCCTTTAGGCCTGAGCTTTGAAAAAGAGAAACCGGTGCCGCCTCCTGATTTATGTATCAACGCGGCATTCTTCACCGCCTCAAAGATCGACTCCATCGAATCCTCTACCGGAAGCACAAAACAGGCTGAAAGCTGGCCGAGCCTCCTGCCCGCATTCATAAGTGTGGGGCTGTTCGGCAGAAAGTTCAAAGATGTGATAAGGTCATGAAACTCTTCTTCAACCTGCTTTACCTGTGACTCTGTTTTTCCGTAGTTGAGGTCAGCGGATGCGATGACCCTTGAGACCCTCATGAACATGTCATCAGGATTCTCGATCACCTTTCCCTCTTCGCTCTTCCTGAGATACCTCTTGTGTATGACCTGCAATGCGTTCGGCGTAAGCTTCAATTTGCCTGATAATAGTTCTGCCATAAACTCTCCTTATTAATGATTAACTCTGATTTATAATTAATATACTGAAAAGACCAGCCTGTAACATGCCCTGAACTGCAAATAACGCAAAACCTGTTCAATCGTTATATATACTCTATTTAGACATGACAAGCAATTAAACCACAATATATAGTGTATGTCAAGAAGAAAATTACAATTTATGAACCCCTTGTTTTTAATGAGTTTTTACTGTGTAAAGAGAGTTGAAAAAATGTGGATTAAAAAAAAGTTATCATAGTTGCACATCGGTGCAAGTATGCTGAGTAGTATTCAAATAACTAATTTGGCTTACTAATAAAAACTGGGAAAGAGCTACGCTCTTTTTGGGCAGCGTAACTCCTCCCCATAACAAATAACATAAACCAGAAAAAAACAATTACAGTAAAAATTAAATACATTCTTTTCTGTTTAATTGTGCTTTATTTTAAGGCGCCGAACAACTTCCCCCTCCATCTACATACCACTTATGGCAAGGATAAGAAGTTCCCTCATTAATTGTCCAGTTGTTTGTGAAATCCCAATTTGAAAAAGTTGCTTGTTGTTTCATCTCTGTTGTTGTTTTGCCAGATGCTCCTCCGTAACAAGTTGTGTCTCCGAAACAGCCATCAGATTGACCAGTAGTTTCAGTATTCCAATAAGAGCTATAAACAACGGAGCTATTTGATCCCACCAAGCCACCTATGTAAGAACCGCTACCACTTATACTTCCAGCAGAATAAGAATTAGTGATTGTGCCATATCTACTAAACCCGACTAAACCACCTACCAAGGAAAGATTACCGCTCACATTGCCCATAGAATAAGAATTAATAATAGAACCTACATTATTTTTACCTACCAAACCACCTATGTTGGCATTACTACCGCTACCACTCACATTGCCAATAGCATAAGAGTCGACAATGGAGCCATCAAGTTCTCCTGCCAATCCTCCGATCAAAACATTATTTCCATCAGCACTTACGTCGCCAGTAGAGTATGAATTAACTATATTATTATCACTATAATGTTTCCCTACCAAACCACCTATATAAGAACCACCGAGGCCAATAACGTTACCAGTTGAGTAAGAGCTTGTAATAATAGAATCCATGTAAGTATACCCAGCTAAACCACCAACATAGGAATATCCGTCAATGCCACCGGTAGCATAAGAATTAACAATAGAAGAATCATAATTATAGCCAGCTAAACCACCAATATAAAGACCATCACCACTCACGTCACTGATAGAGTAAGAATTAGTAATATAAGAAAGATAATTATAGCCAACTAAGCCGCCAACATAGGAATATCCATTCATATTGCCAGAAGTAGAAGAGTTATCAATAATAGAGTTACTACTCTGTCCCACTAAGCCAGCAGCTTGATTATATCCTACAATATTAATATTAGTTAGATTAACGTTCTTTATCTCTGCTCCATTGGTTTTACCAAACAACCCCACATAGTTTGCCCCTGGCATATTTATATATAAATTCCGTATCTCATATCCTCGCCCATCTAATGTGCCTGTGAATTCCGTCCCGCCATTCCCGATCGGATCAAAACCTGATCCTCCATTCCAATTCACGGTATCCGAACAATCTATATCCTGCATTAAAGCATAATCCGCGCTTAGATTGTTCTGAATGTTTTGAAGCTCTGTGCAAGTTGAAATAGTCAAAGTATCAAAATCCCAGTTGAGGTTATTAACGCTGTCGGTACAGTCCAGGCACCTTAAAAGAACTCCACCTGATGCATTGCTGTCCTTGACATCAAGGTATTCCAAACTCTGACTGCCATTCGCTCCAAGATTAAGGTTGAATTGCGTCGGAGACGCACTGCTTCTCAATGAGAGCAGATTATTATTAACCCCTTTTAATGTTAATGAATGTGTTATGGTCTGGGTTGTCGCAGCCTCAAAGGTCAGAGTTCTTGCTGATGCTGTTGTTTTTTCCAGGTTGTAGAATGTTGTGGAGCCGATTAGGCTTTGATCAGTACCGGTCAACTTAACCGTTGATTCGCCATAGGTAAAGGTTCCTGAGTTTTGCCAGTTACCTGTCACATTCCAGAGAGAATGCCCCGGAGTTAGAATGTTGCCGTTAACATCCGTATAACCATCAACTAACGTAGAGCCAGCCTTTATTATCATCGTTGGAACTGTATAAGTGGCTGAACCTGTTATAAATGTTGTTGGATTGGTTGTCGTCTTTCCAACAACAAACATATTGCCGGTTGAATTGATCGGGATATTATTTACAGAATTATCCAGTTTTGTCGTGCCTGTGTCATAAGTATCAAAAAGCCCTATATATTTATTTGTTGTGAATACGGCTCCGACAGGGCCCAAGACCCCTCTGGGAATTCCTACATACGGGAAAAGCTCAGGACTCCCAATATAGACCGGCACATAATATGTGGTGGCTGTTACTGGAGCGTTTGTGGAAAGAGTTCCATCAATCTTGTTCAGTATCCTCCAGAAAAAATACCCTGAACCATCAATTATTCCATTATTTATTATGTGCCCGCCATTAGATATGTTATTACTGTCATCGCTTGTCTCTTTCCAGAAGCTGCCGTTAACGGTTAATTTCCCCTCTGTACGTATTGTGAGGTTGCCTGTCCTGCCAAGCTTTAGACACTTGGTACTTGGCACTGTCAAATATGACGATGAGGTCTGGTCATTACCAATGGTTAAATCATGGCCGACCATAAATGAAGGCAGGGCTGATACCCCTCCTTCAACAATTATATTGTAAAATCTTGTCCCTCCAAATGTTCCGATGCTGTAAGGATTAACTGTCTTGCCTGTGCCTGTTAATTTAACGGTACTCTGTCCATAGTTAAATGCAGTAGCTGACGCTGACGAATTCCAGTTTCCCGCTACCGTAATCATTGGTGTTCCAATTGATGCATTAAGTGTGCCATTGATTGTTACGTTGCCGTTGACTGTGAGGTCTTTGCCATTGAGTGTTAATGATCCGCCAGTGTTAATTATTAGATCATTGGTAACAGTTAAATTGGATCCACTTAAGTCTAATAAGCCACCGCTGTTTATTGTTAACGTTTTCATTGTTCTATATTGATCAAGCGTTGGATCGAAGGCTACAGTATTGTCTACATCAGGAATTATTATGCTATCGCCCTGGTTAGGCACAATACCCAAATCCCAGTTGTTCAGATCGCTCCAATTAGTTGATTCCGAGCCGTCCCATGTGACAGTGATAGAACATGTAACAGGAGTGCTTCCTGCGTCTAATGGGTTAGTGCCGCATATGTTCTCACGAATATCGCTATAGCCATCCCCGTCATCATCTGTATCTATACAATCCGCTGTACCATCACCGTCGCTATCCGTATCCACCACTCCACAACCACATGCTCCCGGCTCTGTCTTTGCAGGATCATCATCACAGGTTTCATCGGCATCACCATAACCATCCCCATCACTATCACTATCACTAACAAAGGCCCAGTTTGTGTTGTTATACCTATTAATACAATTTAAACAATCTAACTGCTGGCCACCTGTTGCATTACTGTCCTGGACATCAAGGTATTCAAGGCTCTGCGTGCCGCTCTGGGCTTTAAGATCATATTGCTGACCCGTCGCATTGCTTCTTAATAAAAGCAATTGACCTATGGCGCCTTTTAAGATTAATGAATGAGTAACGGTTTGGACAGCAGTATTATCAAAAGTTAAGGTAGCTGCTGAACTCACTGTCTTAGTTAAATCATAAAACGTATTTGAACCTAAGATAGTCTGGTTTGTCCCGTTTAATGTTACCGTGGATGTTCCTGCGTAAAACCTGCTGTTAACGGCTTTGTTCCAGTTGGTTTTAACAAACCACGTTGAGTTCTGGGCTTCTAATGTGGATGGAGTAATGGTATTGGCAAATCCTACGCCTCCGCCTAAGGTATAAACAGCAGAGCCTGCTTTAAGCGTTGCGGGGTTGCAGTCAGGATTCCAGTCCCAACTTCCTCCTATGATTACTCCATTCGTTAATGCAACAGGAATATTAAAATAAGAGTTGTCCAGAATTATCTCTCCATTATCAACTGTAACACTTTGCAGGAATAATGATTTACTCTTAAAGACAGCTCCGGAAGGGCCTAAAACTGCAGTGGCGGTAGTGCCTGCCCCAGACCAATTGAAAACATATACAAGTAAACTGCCGTAGTCCATCGCAGTAACCGGTGCATGAATAGAGTTTTTTGCCACTCTCCATAACACTGACCCTGTACCGTTGATTGTCCCTGTTTTAATAATATGCGACGAACTGTCATTAACCTCTATTGCGAGATTGCCGTTTACAGTCAACGTCCCATTAATTGCGATGTTCCCTGTTACTGTTAAATACTTGCCGTTGACTACATTAAGGATTCCACCGCTTTCTATGGTAAGGCTTTTAATCTTCCTGTTTATATCAAGGACAGGGTATTGGTTGGTTATACTATACGGAATTATCACATCTTGATAGTAGAAAGAAGGAACAATACCTTCTTCCCAATTATTCTCATTACTCCAGTCAGTAGACACTTCTCCGGTCCAGGTAAAAACAACTGGGCAGCTTGAACTTTCATCAATAACGCCATCACAATTATTATCAATGCCGTCACCGCATGTCTCAGCAACACCGGGTTTAAAAGCAGAGTTTGCATCATCGCAATCACCGGCATTTACTGCATAACCTATAGGCGGAAGCCCGTTGTGAGGGCAGTCCCTGACCTCAGATACAGGATCTCCGTAACCGTCCCCATCAAAATCACGGTAATACGACGTCATGCATGTGGATTCAAAAGTTCCAGTATAAGGGGTTAGTGTAATAGGACTTCCATCATGGTCAAAGGTGACATCTTCAGGATACGGGTTAAGATAAAGCACTCCATTATCAAATGTCCGCATCCAGTAATCAAAGTTGCCATCGTTATTTATATCATTCTTATGCATACCATCAAGAGGCACCCCAAGTTTTTCCTTGTATACTTCAGGCAGCAATGACGAGTCATCGCTGTTAATGGCATGTCCAGTAATATGGGCATTTGCCATTGCCGCAAAATACGTATAAAACTCTCTATAAAGATCGTCAGATCCGTTAGCCCGTTCTATCAACAAAAAATACCTTGTTGCATCCTGGTCGGTCCATGTAAGTATATCTTTCAAATAATTATCAACCATTTTTCGATTGTTAGCAGGAGAGTACTCGTAGTAGGTAGAATCTTCAATAGATTTGAGATAGCTGTTATTATCACCAATAATCCCTTTGAGATAATCTTCTCTCAAAAGCCCGTCCAGCATCCGATGCTGAATATTATTTCCATCAGTATAATGATAGAAATGTTGAATAAGCCCGGGAAGGTTGGATTCGCTGGCGCCGTTTGCTATGATAATGGCATCTGGGTTTTTCAAACGAATTCCCTGAACAACCGCTTTTAGCCCATTCAGCCAATTATTATCAAGTGTATTTAAATCATCCGGTTTGCCGTCTCCGTCCGCATCTATCTTACCGTCGCTTATCATGCTTGCTTTATATATAAAGTCATCGATTTCAAGGCCATCACCGTAAGGGTCATAAGATGGGTTGTATGGGTCATCTTGGTCGTAATCTGGAGAAGTTGTATCAGGCGGGCTGTTATAAGAAGCTAATCTAATTATGCGTTTCTGTGCCTCTGATTTCGTATAATTCCCCCAAGAGGCAGTATCCACCCTATACTCATCTGGTGAATAAAGATAGGGTTTATCGCAAATGTCTTTGAGTTTTTTCTCTTCGCTCATGCTATCAGCCAGGCTGGAGTAAGGCAAAATGACAAGATTAGAATTCTGCTCCTTCAGGAAGCCTAATTCCTCTAATATGCTGGCCTCTTTTTGCGCTTCTGTCATTTCCTCCAAAGAAACCCTACCCTCCGGATTAACTATCAGCAAAGAATAATTCTCTTTTATTATACGAAGTCTTCTATTCTTCCATATGATACTCTCCAAATCGGGATTATCAGGTCTAACAACATTGATAACACTATAATGAATATCGCCTGCAATGAGAGGGAAAGTCTTATTTGGATGACCTGTATAAGAATCAGGGTTAACCAGAGGTGAGGGACATTCTACTGTCCATGTACTCCCTCCGTAATCTATACTGCTGCCATTATCAGCGATGCGAACACAACCGCCTACAGAATTATTACCTGAGGCAGCTATAAGATAACCGATAGCGCTTCCGCTTCCAATATATACAGATTGACCTACCTCCATATCAACGTTATCAGTATTGAGTCTTACAGATTCACCATTCAAATATCCCCGCACCACTAAATTTTTACCAACCTGCAGAATTTCATCACTACAGTCTTCGTCAAAACATCCTAATTCCCCTGTGCCGCCAGCACTTTCAGAAATAATGTTCAAGTTCGCATATGGATAATCAGTAACAGTAATAGGAGCGTCTGTGGATCCACCTGCTACCATATAAACAAAATCCCCTTCTAAAAGGATATCCCCGTTATTTTCTAAATGAGGGCTGTAATCATCCGTAAACCTGTAAAATGAACCTTTGCCGCTTAGAACTGCACCTTCGTTAATTATCAAATTGCCTGCATAACCTACTCCGGCGTTTGAATTCAAGACAAGAGTGCCAGTAATAGTTAAATCATTTGCAACGCTAAGATGTTGATCTGGCGGATTAGTTTGAGTCCCTGAGATTATGCGTCCTGTATTTGCAATAGTAAGGTTATAAAATCTAGACTTTCCCCATAGAGTACCGGTCGTGTTTATTGGAGTGTTAAGTGTATTGCAACTGCCTGTAAGTACCACGGTACTCCCGCTATCTACACCACTCTGTTTATAGCTAAATATTCCTCCTGATGAATCCCAGTTACCCCCAACTGTTATCGTTGGAGTTCCAATTGAGGCATCCAATGTGCCAGTAATTAACACATCGCCATTTACAGATAGAGAAAAGCCATTTAGAATTAATGACCCGCTATTTTGTATTTCTAAATTACCTGTAACAGTAAGACTGTCTACAAGTGTCACTGCTTCGCCCGATTGTATTATTAAATCACCGTATACAGTTTCAGCTAATGCTGTCTTAATGCCTCCCAAAACAATAAAAAGAACAAGACACGCAAATAAAATTTTAATTCTGCTTAAGCAGTTCTTTATCTTATTTTTCATCACACTCCTCCTCTTTTTTATTTTATTATTATCAAAAACTCATTAATCAATAAGCTAACTTCAAACGATATGAGCGTAATTGTATACGTCTGCTTTTACCAAACTCAATAGACTTATAGGGGTCATAAGGATTTTCTATATGCTTATGTTTGCAAATACAGGAACTGTTATGAGCCATTTCTTTGCTAAACAAATAAAATTGTATAATTGGATACCATAAGAAGAAGAAATTTTATGCCAAAAGTGACCATACAAAAAATATCATTCGCCGGTTGGGACAACTGCGTACAGATATCCAACGGCATCGTTGACCTTATAGTGACGGCCGATGTCGGGCCGAGGATAATCAGATACGGGTTTATCGGCAAAGAGAACGAGCTTTGCGTTGTCGCTTCGACTAAAGGCATGACAGGCGGTGATGAATGGAGGATATACGGCGGCCATCGGTTATGGCACAGCCCTGAAGACAGAGTCCGCACATATCAACCTGATAACAAACCTGTTGCGTGGAAAGAAATAAAAGACGGGATAAAGGTTTCACAGGATGTGGAAAGATTAACAGGCATAAAAAAAGAGATGGAGATCACACTTTCTGCTGACAGCACTGAAGTGCATCTGCTTCACAGGCTTATCAATAAAGGGAGTGCAAATGTCGTGTTCTCTGTCTGGAGCCTTACAGCGATGGCAACAGGAGGTAAAGAGATAGTTCCTGTCACAGGGCATGACACAGGCCTGCTGCCGAACCGTACTATCTCGCTCTGGCCTTACACAAAACTTAATGACCCGCGTCTGACACTCGGAGAAAAATATATCATCATCCATCAGGATGCCGCAATTAAAGAGCCATTGAAGTTCGGCATACCAAATGAAAATGGGTGGGCCGCTTATTTTAATCATAACAACCTCTTTATCAAATACCATGAACATCAGGCCGATGCCCTTTATCCTGATTTCGGAGTTTCTTACGAGACATACACAAATGACTTTATGCTTGAGATGGAAACACTCTCGCCGCTTACGATTTTGGAATCCGGCAAAGCAGTTGAACATGCAGAAAGATGGGAACTCTTTAGTAACGTGCCAGCGCCTTCAAACAATGAAACAGAGATAGAAAATATCCTTTCAGACAGGCTCCGCACCCGATAATAATAATTAAAGTTGAAAATTATCAGATAAACTCTTACAATTAACACATGTCAACTCAATCGTTATACGACCTGCTTGAGATCCTTGTTAAAAAAGGCGGCTCAGACCTTCATATAAGTTCAGGGTCTCCTCCGCGTATGAGGATCGACGGCGAGCTCATTCCGGCAAATGATATTATCCTTACTCCTGCTGATACAAAATCACTTTTGTACAGTGTTCTTACTGAGAAGCAGAAGAATAAGTTTGAAGAGACAAACGAACTTGACCTCTCTTTCGGCGTGAAAGGCCTTTGCCGTTTCAGGGCGAACATGTTCATGCAGAGGGGCGCGATGTCCGCGGCCTTAAGAACGATACCTTACGATATAATGCCGTTCGATAAACTCGGCCTGCCGTCAGTAGTAAGCGAAGAGTTCACGACAAAGCTCAGAGGCCTCATTCTTGTGACAGGCCCTACAGGCTCGGGCAAATCCTCAACGCTTGCCGCAATAATTGACAAGATCAACAAGGAGCACCAGGGGCATATCATAACTATTGAAGACCCGATAGAGTTCCTTCATAACCATCAGAAGTGCCTTGTAAACCAGAGAGAGGTGGGCTCAGACACAGCGTCATTCAAGAATGCTTTGCGGTACATCCTCAGGCAGGACCCTGATGTTGTCCTCATCGGTGAGATGAGAGACCTTGAGACCGTTGAGGCCGCGCTTACCATCGCGGAGACAGGCCATCTTACCTTCGGGACACTTCATACCAATACTTCCGTGCAGACCATCACGCGTATATTGGATATCTTCCCTACAGCCCAGCAGGCGCAGGTCAAGGTCCAGCTCTCATTCGTTCTTGAAGGCATAATATCCCAGAACCTCCTTGCCAAACAGGGCGGCGGCAGGTGCATGGCTGCTGAAGTATTTGTGCCCACTCCCGGAATAAGAAACCTCATAAGAGAAGGAAAGATAGAACAGGTCTACTCAATGATGCAGACCGGCCAGACCAAATACGGGATGCAGACCATGAACCAGGCTTTGCTCAAACTTTTCAGGGAAGGCAGCATCAATAAAGAGCAGGCGATCACCACCTCTCCTTTGCCTGAAGAACTCGAAAAGATGATGGGAAGCGGCGCGGCAGGCATCAAGCCCGGAGGCAGTTCATTTCAGAGGTAACCCCGGCTAAAGGGCTCTCTCTTTTCCAAGCGGCAAATTATTTCCCGGCCTTACCTTCCTGAATATCCATATATCGCAGAAGTGTTTTATAATAACCGTGGCAATATTGAATATGGATATGGATAAATTTTTGAAGATATTTTGCAGGGCAGCGGCATTTGTATGCATATTCCTCATCTTTTATGCATGCAACAGGCATTTGGCCAGCTATGAACTATATGTAACCGCTGACCTTGATGAAAGCTCTTTATCACTTAAAGGGAAGCGGGTTCTGGTCTACACAAAAAAGGAGACCGGCAACCTTATTCTTGAAGTAGAGACTGCTGAAAAGATAAAAAAAGCGCTTTCAGCACATGGCTATATTTCTGTTGATAATCTTAAGGATGCGGATTACATCCTGCTGTTTGAATACAGCATTGATAACGGCAAAGCCATATCATCCATTGAGAGCGGTTATATCCTAAACCCGGTTACCAAACATTTTGAGAAGAGCCGCAGCACAAATACTGATATCGAATACACCAAGCAGCTTACACTGAGGCTCTTCAGCGCCGAAAAGCTCTCCGACACTTCACAGCCCGTATGGACCGGAAAGGCTTATAATCACGATGCCGGTTCCAACCTCCGCAGAACAATTGATTACCTCGTAGTGGCGGCATTCGAACACTTTGGCGAAGAGACAGGGGAGGAGAAAATGCAGACCATTAATTCAGAGGATGAGAGGATCAAAAGCCTTAACTAAGCGTCCATCAGCAGCAAACCGCGTATAGTGTGCAAATATTTACAAACATAACTGATGTGTATTACTATTAAAAACAAAAAATTGGTACTATTCATAATACTGCAGCCAGGGGGATAGAAATGAAAAAAACCTTCATTGTTTTGATTGCGGCCACAATTATTTTTTCTGTTGCAGGCATATCCTTTTCGGAAGAGATCGACCTCAGCAGCTGCAAAAGTGATACCATCGTAAAGGCCCCGGGCGGCAGTTTTGCGCAAATTTTCACAGGCCAAACATTAGCCGGGCCGGAAATTCTCGGGCTGCCATCAAATCCGCTCACTCTTTCGCCTGTCGGGGATCTATATATACAAACACTCGGTAAAATAACCACGGTCTCTTCTGAAACGACATACACCGGCCCGCTGTCTGTACTGTTGGATAGCGATGCCACATCTCTCAGTTTCAACATGGGCCATGGCCAGCCGCCAAGCACATTAAAGATAGATTTTTTTGCGGCTGACGGTTCCCTGGTGCACTCTGTAACTCAGGAGATATATAAAGACTACAACACATACAGCTTTAAAGGTTTCGGCACATTTCGGGGATTCAGCATACATAAAATCAATGACCCTGCAGGATTACGATTTCACAGTTTTAAATACAATTGTATTTAAGCGGAGGAGTTATAAGCAGCCCATTCTTTTCGTTTTAAATGTAGAATTGATTTGTTAAATACAGGAAAGCGGAATGATGTTTATTTCTCTATTGAGAGGGTATCCGGATTCTGCCAGACATATTATTGCTCCCTTGCCAACATCATTGCTTAATTTCTTTAATTGCAGGATACTTTTAGTCATATTGATATCCGGCTTCATTGACATTTTTATTTCAACAGGGAAAAGCTTCCCCTCCTCCTCAATAATCAGATCAACTTCATGTCCTTCCTTTGTTCGCCAGAACCATAAAGGTGCTTCGTACCCATGATGCCAGTAGCTTTTGATAATTTCACTTACAACATAGTTTTCCAAAAGGCTGCCGGCCATTGCACCCTGTGAAGCGACCTCAGAGTTGTGCCATCCTGTCAGGTAACAAACCATGCCTGTGTCAAGAAAATAAAGCTTCGGTGTTTTAATCTGCCGTTTACTGATATTCCGAAAGTAAGGCCTGAGAAGATAAACCTGGAAACTTGCCTCTAATATTCCCATCCATTCCTTGGCAGTACTTACTGCGATCTGTGCGTCACGGGCAAGCTCAGACAGATTCAACAACTGCCCTGCCCGCGCTGCGGCCAGTCTCAAGAACTTTTCAAAAACGCTAAGATTCATGACCTTTGTAAGGGCCCTGACATCACGCTCAATGTATGTTTGAAGATATGATCCGTGATATGTCTGAGTTGGAGGAACATCTTTATGAATAAACCTCGGAAATGTTCCTCTTACAATCCGCTTGAAAACAAGATCGGCCCCGCTCATTTCTTTTATGGGCGGAGCTGTTTTTTTATCCGGACGGACGATTCTGCCTGAATCCACTTTTCTGTATTCCTCGCCCTGAGAAAGACCGAGCATTTTTATGATCGCAACCCTTCCTGCGAGTGACTCTGAAATACCATGCATTAATGGAAAATGCTGTGAACCGGTCAACCAGTATTGCCCGTTCTTGTTTGATCGGTCTACGATTATTTTTATCCTCTGCATCAAACCTGGGGCATACTGGATCTCATCAATTATCAAAGGGGGTTTATATCTCTCAAGAAACAGATCAGGGTCTTCGTTTGCAAGAGTCCTCGGCCCGAATTCATCAAGTGAGACATAATTTCTTCCGGGTGATTCTTTTTTACCAAGATATTCGAGAAGTGTTGTCTTTCCAACCTGCCTGGGTCCTGTCAGCAGGATAACAGGAAATGATTTCGTAAGCCGTTTAATATGCGGTTCAAGATACCTATTCCTATACATATGACTAATTTACGATTAAATCGTAAATTAGTCAAGCAAATTAATATGCAATAAAATTGGCGGGAGCGTGTGGGAATCGAACCCACCCTGCCCGGTTTTGGCCAGGCAACAACGGTTTTGAAGACCGAGAAGGACACCAGAACCTTATACGCTCCCAATAGTGACAATAGAAAGTTATTGTAGCAAAATTTGATCACTTATAGAAGTTTAAATACTTATCCCTTAAAAAGAAACTTCCTCACATCGCCTATTCGCATCGTTATCCTGTTGCTGTCGAGATACTCAAGAAAAGGAAGCGCGTACTTTCTTGAAGTATCAAGGATATCCCGGAACTCGCCTACAGTCATATCCGGTTTCTTAGAGTAAAACTCCTTCAGCCTCTCCATCATCTTTGCATGGTTTGACTTTGAGATATAGACAGCGTCCTTTATCCTCACAAGGCTTCCCTCTTTTGCCATTATCTTTAAAAGCTCAACAGCCTGTTTGCTATCCACCTTTACTGATGCAGCAAGTTCATCAATTGAAGGAGGTTGAAATAGAGAATCATCTATCGCCTTTAATATTTTATCCTTTACAGCTTTATTGTCATCACTCAAAGAGAGATTGAACGCGCTTGACCTGACGATATCTTTATCTACTGTTATACCTTTAACAAGCGCCAGCAGTCCGTCGAAAAATCTCTGGTCCGCACCGCTGTAAGACGACCTCAGCTCCTCTTTTAACATACCCGGCCTGAGCGGGTTCTTAATGTGAAATTCTTTAAGAGATGATCTGATTCCTTCGGAAAAATCGTCGAACACATCCTTATGTATCAGCCTATCTTCACACCTTCGAACCTCACCGTTCTTTATCAATGTTTCAATGGCAGATTTAATATCAGGCAGCTCAGCCTTTATCCAGCCCTCAAGCTCTTCGCGAGCGATTCCGTATATCCCCTTCTGATGCACCTTTGCCGCTATCTTCTCGCCAAGGCTGCCCTCCCAGAATATGTTCTGTTCCTCAATATCCTCAAGCTTCTTCCTGCGTTTTGGTGAAGGGTCAAGCACCTCGCCTCCGCCAATCGTCTGCAAAGGAGAGAAGCGCCTGATTATATATCTGTCCCCTGCAAGCAGTGCGACAGGTGTCGGGAACCTGAACTGGCAGAAGGCGCTATCACCCGGTTTGAGCGATTCGTTCTCATAGATTATTATCCTTGCGGTCATCTCTGATGAGCCTGCGTGAAAGTGAACAAGGCTCCTGTTCTTGAGCGCGGTTATGGATGTATCTTTCAACAGCCTCAGCTCTGCATCAACGATATAGGATGTCTTCACCTTTCCGGGTGTTGCCAGCACATCGCCTCGCTGTATCTCATCCTTTGAAACACCCTGAAGGTTCACAGCGACCCGCTGGCCTGCATATGCGCTTTTGATCGCTTCGCCATGGCTCTGAAGCCCCCTGACCTTACTTATCATTCCACCCGGAAGAATCTCTATCGGCGCATCAACATTAATGCTCCCCGAAATCGAAGTGCCTGTGACAACAGTGCCGAATCCTTTGAGCGTAAATACCCTGTCAACAGGAAGCCTGAATATCGCCTTCTCATGTTTGGGTTCAATACCGGAAGCGGCATCCTTTATCTTATCCTTAAGCTCCTCCAGATTCTCGCCTGTCTTGGATGAGACCCCGATGATCTCGGCATCCTTTAAAAATGTTCCCTTAACAAAATCCCTCACCTCTTCTGTGACAAGGCCGAGCCAGTCCTTATCCACAAGGTCAGACTTTGTGATAACGATGATGCCCCTCTTCACCTTCAGGAGGTCGCAGATCGCAAGGTGCTCTCTGCTCTGCGGCATTATCCCTTCATCAGCAGCTATCACCATGAGTACGATATCGATCCCGCCCGCGCCCGCAAGCATATTCTTGATAAGCCGCTCATGCCCCGGCACATCAATGATGCCCACCTTAAGCCCGTCAGGATATGAGAGGTCAGCAAACCCGAGGTCAATAGTGATGCCCCTCTCCTTCTCTTCCTTCAGCCTGTCAGGGTCTGTGCCTGTAAGCGCCTTTACAAGCGCGCTCTTTCCGTGGTCAATGTGCCCGGCTGTGCCGAGGATGATGTAGCGGTTCATAGGTTTAAAAATAATTGTTTAATGAGGTGCCTGCAATTATTGAATTTACAAAACTGGCTGAACATTTATTTTACTCAAGAATTTTATTAAGCTCTTTTACAGATAATGTAACAGTATTTTTTCCTGAAGGGTATGTTTCCTCCCCGGGATATACTATGAACGCCTTCCGGCACGACAGGTCTTCAAGTGCGTTCCAGAAGCCCCTTTCAGCCTTCGGGCTTGCCGAATATTTAATTTCTACCGCGATAGGCCTGTTCTTTTTGTCCACAAGCAATACATCTATCTCCGCGCCTGCGCTTGTCCTGTAGAAAAAACAGGACCAGCCTTCAGGCAATAAACCTATTATCTGTTCAACAACAAAACCCTCCCATGATCTGCCGGCTGACGGATTTCCCATAAGGTCTTCCATATCTCCTATCCTCAATAATGAATGCAGAATCCCGGAATCCCGGATGTAGACCTTCGGCGCTTTGATCAGCCTTTTTTTAATGTTGGGATAATACGGCTGTAACCGCCTTACAATAAAAGTTTCCTCAAGGATATCAAGATAACTTCTCACAGTCGGCGCCGACACTCCAAGACTGCCGGCTATCTGGCTTGCGTTCCATAGATGTCCATGTGAATGCGCAACCATAGTCCAGAACCTCCGGAGCTGAGAGGAAGGCACACGTATGCCAAGCTGGGGGATATCCATTTCAAGATAGGTCTTTATAAACGACTCCCTCCACGAAAAGCTGTCTTCAGTTTTTTCAGCAAGATAGCTTAACGGGTAACCGCCCCTCAACCATAACTGCCAGATGCTCTTATATCCAGTCTCATTAATCGAAAAGGGGGAAAGCTCGTGATAGATTATTCTGCCCGCGAGGCTTTCAGAAGCGTGTTTTATCAATTCGGGTGATGCCGAGCCGAGAATAAGAAACCTTCCGCCGGTTCTTTTCCTGTCAACCAGCGCCCGTAGAAGCGGAAAGAGCGACGGCATACGCTGTATCTCATCAATAACCACAAGAGAATCTGTAAATTGCCCGAGATAAAGTTCGGGATCATGCAGTTTGTTCAAATCAGAAGGCAGCTCAAGGTCAAGATACACCATCTTTTTCGAGATCCCTTTCCGAATCATCCTTGCAAGTGTTGTCTTGCCTACCTGACGCGAGCCGATAATACTTACAACCGGATATTTCCTAAGAGATGCCTCAACATCGCCCTGAATCCTTCTCTTTATCATGGTTGTATTATGAAAGATTACATTTCAATTTGCAAGGTTAAAGTTTGATTGGGCAATGTGTCCGGCTGTGCCGAGGATAACGTAGCGGTTCATAGGTTTAGAAATATCATCTCTTATTTACCTCCTGCGTTGTTTCAATAAGCAGGCAGTTTTCTCCATGGAATTACCTTTATTTTACCTTTGACCATCTCCTGCTCTCCGCCGTAAACAAGCAATGCCAGGAGATCACTCCTGTCTGATAATTCTCTCCACTTCTCCGAAACCATGTTGCACAATATGTCAATGGTATTTACAATTTGTACGAGCTCTCTTTCCGTAGTCAATGTGTCCGGCTGTGCCGAGGATAATGTATCTCATATGATGGATAAATCCGGAGATTTACCGGCTGATGATTTCGATTACTTTATCAATAAGTCTGTTCAGTTTATCTGATTTAAGCTTGCCGATTTTATATAGAACAATGCGGCTGTCTGCTGTGAATATACGGTTGGGCCTTACATTACTCAACTGCTTCAGGCTTCCTGTCTCAAAGTCGTCATCATTGAGCGGAATTGCGTAATTATCTTTAATGGATTGACTCGTTATTTGACAAAGAATCAGGTCATCGCCTTCTAAAGCTGAAATGACCAATGCCGGGCGCTTTTTTGATTGGGTTAAATCAGAGAAGGGGAAAGGCACAACAACCACATCGCCTTTTATAAGTTTTGCCACGCCTCGTCTTCCTCGGGCCTGAGCCAATCTTTCTTCAGAGAAGATTCACTCGCAATAGTGGTCTCAAGCATTTCCTTCACTATCTTTGTCTTAAGAAAATTGACAAAATCCAGCACCTCATCAAGAAAAGGTTCAGGAGCATGCTCTATTTCATGTATCAACAATTCTTTCTTACTCATTGTGCAATCACCTTATAAAAAGATAGCATGTTATATATATTTTAGCAATTCAAAAGGATGAGTTATACTAACGATGCTTTGCCTGCAATATAGTTGGGAACAAGCACTAACCACATGAAAGCAACCCTGCCCCCAATTCTTTAAAGATCAACCATTAGTGGGGGGGGCAGGCTTTGCATTTGACAAATTCACGTCGTCCATTTCCTTTATGCCACTTCCTTTAACATCTTATTTATAAATTCATTCTTTTCTACGAAGCAACTATTTTTGAGGAAAAATCATTATACACCTGCCGATTAGCATCCATCGTTACCTGTACTAAGCTTTGAAAGGTCTGAATGGCTTTGCTCACTCTTTCAGCGCTTTTTAATCCATCAGTAAGCGCATCCTCTAATTGTGTACATAGAGGCACGTTAAGATTAACTATTGACATCCAATAGTCCTGTGCTTTTTTGGGTGACGTTTTGTCGCTAAATGATATGCGGAATCTATTTGGAATTTTTCGATTGAGAAATGTTTCAAGGCAACTTGCCACAGCTGACGCCAATAAATATGTAGAGCCACGTTTCCGAAAAAACTGCAACTGCTGCTCTTCGGATGTAGTCAGCCCTGATTCACTTTTTTTTGACTTAATAACTAAAGACAATTTCTTATCTTCTACTGCCCTTAATAAGGCATAAGCACATACTATATGTGCACCCTTTGTCTCATCATTGAAATATCTTGAATAAAGTTGATCATCTGCCCAAATATTTGCTTTCTGGTTATATGCAATGACAGAATCTCCATGGAAAGAAGCAAGGGCCTGACCAACGGTGTAGGAGGGCAATAATTTTGGTCTTCTTCTTATGGCATCGCTATAGCCGCCTCGACGCCCACCCTCATATTCGGCATCAGGAATTTTGCTAATTTGCTCTTTCAACTTTTTCTGATATTTATCAGTGCTTCTAAAATCTGAGGCCGTAATTTTATTCTGGCTATTATTGAATTGGATAATACTGTGAACCAAATCTCGATTTTCGGTCTGCACAAACCGTGCAGGAACTGTCGCTGCTTCAGAGGGCTGCCGTGTCATTGACCCGATAGCTCCTGTAGTTTGTGCGCCATTCACAATTGATATACCCTGAATCGTAAGATAATTTTTATTGCCTTTTGTTGTGGGCTCATAACGATTTACCAAAATCGTCAATCCGTTATTAAATACCCAAAAATTAGCAGCATCTTTTTCAGCTGATTTCTTAATACTATTGTTTATGTTGGAGTCACTCAGTCTTGAGCCGAGATAATCTCGCACATTTGCAGAAAATAATTTGGTTTTGTATTTCTTGTATTGTCGATGCAAGAATCTTGCAGGAATGGCTGTTATATATGCTTTCCATTCCGGCCCATTAACCTCATATCCTTGCGGTATTTCAATTACAAACTTATCATTCACAAGGATAGGCGACTGTGTCTCCGTATACCATTCTTCAAGCTTTTTCCTTCCTACCTCCAGCCCTTGTATTGCAACACGTTTACCTGCAAAGCACGAATGTATAGCGGAGTTAGCAGTTGCCTCTACTGTAATCAATTCATTTTCTACATTCTTTGATTCTGGCAAATTATGGATATACCAAATGTGCAAACTACTTATATTCCCAGAAGTGATACCGTCACGAAGTTCTTGTGCCGCCGATAGTATTTTTTCTGGTAGTTCATCTATCGGACGTTGTAACAGCCAACTGACGGCAGTGTTTAAATCGCTTGCTTTATTGGCTGGAGCTTCTTTTCTTTCTTTGGTCGAAATATAACATTGTGCTACAACTGCAATCCCATCATCTTTATTAATGAATACTATGTCGCACTTCTTATCATCACTGCCATCTGTGATTGAATCAGCTGCAACAGTGTCTAGATCATCTATCCCAAATTTTAATGCTAATGCAAACAAGCCGAGTGCATTATCTTCATATTGATTGAGATCCGTTCTAGATTCAAAAGCTGTCTTCCAAGCATCCATACTCGCACCCCAATATCAGAATTTATTAAAATTATTTACATTCAACTATATTTATACAATGAAAAAATAAAGCTGAATTTACTATGACAATACCTACCCTTTTTATGCCAACGCTTCAATAATACATTTAGACAATGCCTTTATCTCCCTATCCTGCACCGTTGAAGCGCGCCGTCCTGTATCCTTGCGATAACTGGGGTGGAACCCTCTCAACTTTTTATCCTAAGCCTTCCATTCTGGAATACGCAGAACTTATTTTTTATCTTATCTGAGTATTCGGTCAATATCTTTTTTATGATCTCAACCTTCTGGCCGCCATTTGCATCATCAAGCCTCAAAATCATTACGCCGGAATGCGATTTGCCGGAATTGTAGACAAGTTCGCCGAAGTCTTTGTCCATCGTGATTACCATACGACTTTCATTAGCTGCAAGCCTTAATATTTCCGAGTCCTTCTCTTTCGGATTTATATCCCTTACAGATTTTACATCATAACCGTTTTCCTTAAGCCATTCTTCTACCTTTTTGCTCACACCTACATCAACTAAAAATTTCAATTCCCCACCGTTTCAAGCATTAACCTTTATTAAGAGCAAAAACCTGCTCGTCACTCACCAGATTCGATACATAAAAAAGTATTGCTCTAATATCTTCTTTTTCAAGTTCAGGATAATCTTCCAACAACTCTTCAACCGTCAGGCCTCCTGCAAGAGCTTTTAATACTTGCTCAACGGTTATCCTCAAACCCCTGATAGTCGGCTTGCCGACCATCACGCCAGGGTCTACTGTAATTCGATTTAATAAGTCTTCGGTTTCCATGATAACAACCTCCTTATGTTTTTAAGCCGAGGGACAGGTCTTTGATTTTACTCACCCCTCTGCCCGGAAAAGTATCTTTGCTACATCAGAACTTATCAAAATTATATAGCCTTTCAATATAGTTATGCAATGAAATAATAAAGGTGAATTTACCGGCGGCGACTCCTGCTTTTTTACGCCAACGCTTCAACAATACATTTAGACAACGCCTTTATCTCCCTATCCAGCACAGTCCTTGCATCAACAAGAAGCGCGCCGTCCTGTATCCTTGCGATCACGGGGGTGGAACTTTCTCTCAATCTCTTTTCAAACTTATTGACAGACATCCTGAGGGGTTTGATCGAGACAACAAAGGTTGGAAAGTCGGTCTCAGGAAGAGAGCCGCCGCCGGCGCGCGACTGATCTGGAATGACGGTGATATCGGCATGGTCAGAGAGAGACTTCTTTAGAGATGTCTGGATCTTCTGCGCCCTCTTTTTGATGATATCCTTTTTTTCTGTAAGCATCCTGAGCGTCGGAATATCCCTGACAGCCTTCTCCTCATCAAGGAACTGCATAAAGGTCGCCTCAAGAGATGCAAGCGTCAGCTTATCTATCCTCAAAGCCCTGAGCATGGGATTTTTCTGGATCATCTGTATGTATTTTTTCTTTCCTATGATTATGCCTGCCTGAGGGCCGCCCAGGAGCTTGTCACCGCTGAATGTAACGATATCCACTCCTGACTTGATGACGCTCTGAACCGTCGGCTCGCCAAAGACGCCGTACTTCTCAAGATCTATCATGCAGCCGCTTCCGAGGTCTGCCATCACAGGCACCCTAAACTCTCTTCCTAAACCGGCGAGTTGATCCATAGAGACCTCTTCTGTAAAACCGATCACCTTGTAGTTGCTCGGATGAACCTTGAGCAGGAGGGCTGTATCGCCGCAGACGGCATTTTCATAATCTCTTAGATGCGCCTTATTTGTTGAGCCTACTTCCCTGAGCACCGCGCCGCTTGCCTGCATCACCTCAGGTATCCTGAATGAGCCGCCGATCTCTACAAGTTCGCCTCTGGATACTATGACCTCACGACCCCTTGCAAATGTATTCAGGCAGACGAGTACGGCTGCGGCATTGTTATTAACAATTAGCGCATCCTCTGCGCCTGTCAGCTCAAGAACGATATCATTCAGATGCGAATACCTCTTGCCTCTCTTCGCGCTTGAGAGGTCATATTCAAGGTTTGAGTAGCTTGCGGCAACATTTGTTATATTCTTGATCGCCTCGTCAGAAAGTATCGCCCTGCCGAGATTGGTATGGATGACGACTCCAGTTGCGTTGATCACCGGCCTGAGTTTATACGCAGAGAGTTCTTTTAATATCCTTTCAATATCAGGTGAAAGCGCATCAAGAGAGACAACGGGCATGAGGCCGCTCAATATCTCTTTTCTCTTTGCGTCAAGAACGGTTCTGACGGCTTTAAGAACTGACTTTCTCGGATAAGACTCAAGCCATTTCAGGCCATAAGGACTCTTGAGAACTTCATCAACAGAGGGGATATCTTTGAGAGGATTAAGTTTATTCATCTGTGTTTTTAACACAAGGAAGGCAGTATGGTCAAGTGAATAAAATATAACATATTATTTACCCCACTTTAGAAAAGGGGGGCAAGGGGGGATTTGAAGTCTCTTTAGGAAAACATGCTTTCTTAGAATAATGGAAGATATTATATTTATAAAATCCCCCTTAATCCCCCTTTGTCAAAGTGGGAAGTAAGTGAATTACTATTTATTTTTTCAGCCGAACCCTTACCGAATTGCCGTGCGCCTCAAGCCCCTCGCTGTCTGCTATCTCGGCAACGGTCTTTGAAATGGCGATAAAGCCCGCCTTGCTCGCGTTTATCAGGCTTGTGCGTTTGATAAAGTCATATACCCCGAGCGGTGATGAAAACCTTGAGGAGCCACATGTGGGAAGGGTGTGGTTCGGCCCTGCGGAATAGTCGCCAAGGCTTTCAGGAGTCCATTCTCCAAGGAATATCGCTCCGGCATTTTTTATAGACGGTAAAAGTTTCTCAGGTTTCTTTGTCATGATCTCAAGATGCTCAGGCGCTATGCGGTTTGCAATTTGGACTGCCTCGGCAATATCCGCTGTAAGAATTATTGCGCCGTACTTGGTTATCGAACTCTCAGCGATCTTTTTTCTGCTGAGCTTTTCAAGCTGAAGCGCCAGCTCTTTTTGAACTTCTTTGGCAAGTTGCTCAGAGTCAGTGACCAGGATGGATGAAGCCATCTCATCATGCTCTGCCTGACCGAGGAGGTCTGCGGCAATGAATGACGGGTTGGCTGTCTTGTCGGCAATTATCAGGATCTCGCTCGGCCCTGCTATCATGTCAATACCCACATCGCCGAAGACAATCTTCTTGGCGGTAGCAACAAATATGTTTCCGGGCCCAACGATCTTATCAACCCTCTTTATCGTCTCGGTGCCGTAAGCCATTGCAGCGATAGCCTGTGCTCCTCCGATCGCGTAGACTTCAGTTATCTTCAACAGGCTGACAGCAGCAGCAACCGCAGGGTTGATCTTGCCGTCAGGAGAAGGGACACAAACTGCTATCTCTTTTACCCCTGCAACCTGCGCGGGTATCACATTCATAAGAACCGTTGACGGATAAGCAGCCTTTCCTCCCGGCACATAAACGCCTACCCTTTCAATAGGCCTAATCACATGGCCGAGCATTATGCCTTTATCAGAGATATACCAGGACTCTTCTTTCTGAAGGTCATGATATGCCTTTATCCTTTTCGCAGACTCCTTAAGCGCTTTGACCAGATCCTTGCCTGCCATAGCGGCAGCCGCTTCTATCTCTTTGCTGCTTACAGCGATGTTCCTCGGCTTTACTGAATCAAACTTCTCTGTATATTTCTTAACAGCGCTGTCGCCGTTTGTCCTGACATCATTAATTATCTTCTTAACAACAGACTCATAATCCTCTCCGCCGTCTGAACCTGTCGTTGCCCTGTGGCTCAGTCCCTTTATGAAGAGAGCAACATCAGCACTCCTGATTATCCTCACTTCACCCTCCTGACATCTGCGCCAAGGTATCTCAACTTCTCCTCGATCTTCTCATAACCCCTATCAAGATGATAGACCCTGTCTATGACAGTCTCGCCTTCAGCCGCAAGCCCTGCTATCACAAGAGAAGCGCTCGCCCTGAGGTCGGTCGCCATCACAGGAGCTCCCGTAAGTGACCTGACGCCTTCAACGGTCGCGGTAGAGTCCTGCACCTTTATCTTCGCGCCCATCCTCCTCATCTCTGCAACATGCATGAACCTGTTCTCAAATATATTCTCTGTCACAATGCTCGTCCCCTCAGCCACTGACATAAGCGCCATGAACTGCGCCTGCATGTCCGTTGGAAAACCGGGGTAAGGCATCGTCCTTATATCAACGGCCTTCAATCTTTCTGGGCCCTTGACCTTCAGCACACCACCATGATGTTCCATCTTTATTCCTGTCTCCTCAAGCTTTACTATCACAGGCTCGATATGCTCCATGCTGCAGCCCTGTATCTCTATCTCACCGCCGGTGATCCCGGCTGCCGCTATAAATGTTCCTGTTTCTATCCTATCAGGTATTACTCTATAGTCAAGCGGGGAAAGTGAGGACACACCTTTTATCCTTATCATTCCGCTACCTGCGCCATGTATCGATGCGCCCATTGATATCAAAGCGTTTGCAAGGTCAACCACTTCAGGCTCGCATGCCGCGTTCTCAAGCACCGTCTCACCGTCAGCAAGAGATGCAGCCATCATAAGGTTCTCTGTCCCTGTGACCGTCGGGATATCAAAACAGATATGCGCGCCTCTTAACCTGCCTGACCTCGCATTGATGTAGCCGTCTGAAAGTGATATCTCTGCGCCCATCTTTTCAAGCCCCATGACATGAAGGTTTATCGGCCTTGCGCCTATTGCGCAGCCGCCCGGCAGTGAGACCCTCGCCTGTCCCATCCTCGCAAGCAGCGGGCCGAGCACAAGCACTGAAGCTCGCATCGTCTTTACGAGGTCATAGGACGCCTCTACATGATCTATATTCTCCGCCCTGAGCGAGACCTTTTTGTCCTGACGCTCAAAACCGATTCCAAGGCTCTTAAGCAGCTTTCCCATTGTGGAGATGTCCTTCAGTTCAGGCACATTATCAATAAGGCTTTCACCAGAGCTGAGAATGGATGCCACCATGATCGGAAGCGCGGCATTTTTTGCGCCGCTTATTGTTACGCTTCCCATTAATTTATTTCTGCCCTTAACTATTATCTTGTCCATTGCGCGCTCACTATCCTCTCTATGCCTGAATAATCCTTTATAGTTTCAATATTAATATATCCTGATCCCTTCATCAAAGATACAACCTCATCTGCGCATCCGTCGCCAAGCTCAAACATGAGCATGCCGTTGTCATTCAAAAAATCCCGTGCTGCGGGAATTATCTTTTTATAAAAACCCAGCCCGTCTTCGCCTCCGTCAAGCGCGCTTAACGGTTCCCAATCCCTTATCTCAGGCTGAAGCCCCTCAATATCGCCGGTCTTTATATAAGGCGGGTTTGAGATGATAAGGTCAAAATATCGTCCTTCTTTAATAGGCATGAAGAGATCTCCTTGAAGAAAAGAGACATTCTTTACACCGTTTATATCGGCATTCTTTTTTGCATAGGCGATTGCTTTATCTGAAATATCCACTCCGCAAACATCCGCGTCTTTGAATTCCTTTGCAATAGCAAGTGCGATGCAGCCGCTTCCTGTGCAGAGGTCAAGAACTGCCGGCCTTTTTCTCTCAACTGCAGATTGTGAAGCGTGAAGTCTCTTTATCGCCTCTTCAGCCAAAAGCTCTGTCTCAGGCCTCGGTATTAAAACACCCTCTCCCACTGATATCTTAAGCCCTAAAAATTCTTCTGACCCTAATATATACTGCAGCGGCTCACGCATCGATCTCCGTCCGGCAATTTCAGAAATGAGATCATCCTCTTTATCCATCAGCACAGGATCATCCCTGTAGATACTTACCGTGTCTATCCCAAGCCCATGCCTTAAAATAAGCTCAGCCTCTTTGCCTGCGGATTCCAGCCCGCATGAGCTCAAGAGGTTTGTAATGTCTTTTATTTTATTGACGGCCTTCATATCTTCTCTGCGCCTTATCTTTACGCCTCTTTTAATTTTTCAGCCTGATAATAATCATGAAGGCTCTCAACGACTTCGTCAAGATCCCCTTCCATAATGATCGCCAGTTTATGAAGGGTAAGCCCTATCCTGTGGTCAGTGAGCCTGTTCTGCGGGAAGTTGTATGTTCTTACCTTTTCGCTCCGGTCGCCTGTGCCGACCTGTGATTTCCTGTTCTCCGCCCTCTCGGCGTCTATCTTCTGGCACTCAAGTTCATAGAGCCTCGCCCTGAGGACCTTCATCGCCTTCTCCCTGTTCTTTATCTGGGAGCGGCTGTCCTGGCACTGAACGGTCAGCCCTGTTGGTACATGAACTATCCTCACTGCTGAATATGTCGTGTTTACGCCCTGGCCTCCCGGGCCTGAGGCACAGTATGTATCAACCCTGAGATCGCTCTCAACTATCTTCAGGTCAACCTCTTCAGCCTCAGGAAGCACGGCCACGGTCACTGCTGATGTATGCACCCTGCCGGATGTCTCTGTCGCAGGCACACGCTGGACACGGTGCGTTCCGCTCTCATATTTAAGCCGGCTGTAGACCTCTTTGCCCTGTACGGATGCCACAACTTCCTTTATCCCGCCGATGCCTGTGGAGTTGATATCCATTATCTCGACCTTCCACCTCATGCGCTCGGCATATTTGCTGTACATCCTGAAGAGCTCTGCCGCAAAGAGCGCAGCCTCATCCCCTCCTGTGCCGGCGCGGATCTCAAGGATGATATTCTTTTCATCCCTCGGGTCTTTCGGAACCAGCATGATCTTTATCTGATTCTCAAGCGCGGTCTTTTGCTCCCTGAGTTCTGCAAGCTCGGCATCCGCAAGCTCCTTCATCTCATTGTCCTCGGATGAAGATAATATCTCCTCTGCCTCGGCAATACCCAAAAGGCATTTCTTGTATCTCTTTATCTGCTCCACAACTGCAGAGATCGCAGACTTCTCTTTGGAATATGTCTGGCTCTTTGTGAAGTCCGAGAAGATATCAGGGTCTGACAATATCTCTGTTAACTCGGCATCCCTCTTCTCTATCTCTTCAAGTTTATCAAGTAACATTTCTAAAACATCTCCTGTTTAAAAAGGGTTTTGGGCATAAAAAAAGGAAACCCGCCTGAATAAATACAGAACGGGTTTCCTCTTGTCAGTATCGTTACTTTTTTGCGTATTTCTTTCTGAACTTTTCAACCCTTCCTTCAGCATCCAGCAGCTTCTGCTTGCCTGTAAAGAAAGGATGGCATTTTGCGCAGACATCTACATGAATAGTCGGTTGAGTGGACATGGTGGCAAAACTTTCGCCGCATGCGCATACCGCCTTAGCCTCTTTGTATTCCGGATGAATTTCCTGTTTCAATGTAACCTCCATAAATAAAAAACTTAGGTATAAACTATACCAAAGACAAAGACAATTTTGCAATACTGCACTTAAAAACCGTTATCACGAGGGACGTTACAGTAGTCCCATGGGTTTTTTTGACAATAACTGCAGAACTGTTATGCATTGTATAATGCCTTTCGAGGTTTCGCTATTAAATGGTATAATATTACATGTTAAAAAAGTCATTACTTGAAACTAATCCTTATCTGAAAGTGCCTGAAAAATACCGGCAAGCCCTGATTACAAATGTCGCCAGTTCAACAGCCATCGAGACAGGTGCATCCGTTGAATCTATAGCACGAAAACTTGCTAAGAGTGAGAAAATAGAAAAAATCACAACTCCGCATCACTCCGCTCGATAATCACCGAAAATAACTTCTCCAGCGGCTTGTAATTCTTGTCCAGCCCTGCCTGGATTGCTGCGAAATATTCCTCTTTTCTCTCGACCGTAATCAGTCCGAAATTAAGGAAAGGTAAACCGGCCTGAAGAGCCATCAATGTTGAAAGAATTCGTGCTGCCCGACCGTTCCCTTCGCGAAATGGATGTATCAGCACCAACTCAATATGTGTTTCAGCGAGTGCATGAATAACCTCAGATCGATTCTTGAAATTACATGGCGTGTTACGCGTGAGAACATCTTGCTCGAACTGAGTCATAAGAGATGGGATATGGATAGCCATCGCGAACGGAAAATCCCCTTTGCTCATATTTACATTCCGGTATTTGCCGGCCCATGAGTATATCCCATCTAACCAAATTTTGTGAAAACTGCAAAGATCCGCTGCTGTAAAACAATGGTGCTTGTCAAATTTTCTTACCAGCTTGTCCGTCGCCTCTTTCAGAGCAATAGCTTCTGCATCATCCATCTTCTCAGGTGACGTTATGCCGAGCTTGTTTTTAAGCACCCGCTCATTAGACCCCGGCTCATATGCATCTTCAGCAAGGTGCGCTGTTTTATACCGGCCTGATTTTTTCTTCATATAAGCTATCCGCTATCCATTCTTTAATTTGTCTTTAATACTTGCCATTAATTCTTCGTAAGGGATAGTTTGAACCTTGCCCTCTTTAATATCTTTGGCCTGCCTCGTTAGCGCAGACAACCTGCTTCTGATCTTGCTCTGAGTGAAACCCATAAAGGTCATCTCCCAGAGACAGTGCGCTACTATTTCTTCCTTGGGTATCTTTTTAAGAACTTTTTTATCTACCTCATATCCAAGCCACTTTGACCAAGGGGTATACTCAAGGGCATATGATTGTCGAATATCTTTTTCTGTACACACACCACTAACATCCAAATATGCGTTCTTCCCCCTGCCGACCTTCTTTATATCAATAACCATTCCTTCTTTGCTATATCTGTGCCTCATATTTTTTAGAGTTTTAAAAACATACTCGTATCCCTTGATACCCTTTCTCTGGTCGGGATAAAGCTTTAGCAGCGCCTCGTTAACATCTTTAAAGGTGCATACCTTTAGTATATCTTTGAACAACACTTTCTCTGTTTTGTTCTTTATCAATGCCCTCTCCTTTTCTTATGTTATATACCACATTTACTATATTTTATGTTTCAAATTTCATTGATTAAATAAAAAACTGCACTCTTAATGTGCTCCTCAACAAAAGTGATAAGTATAATTTCTTCTTCATATAAGCTGTGCAATGATCTCGAAATGCAATACTGCTCCTGGAAACCGTTCTTATGTATTTAGAAACCATTTTTTTGTGATAAAAGCAATCGGAAATGATACAATTATCCAGAAAACTGCATAATCCCTTGTTAATTATGAGAGAGTAATACATGGCAATACTCGGAAAACCTCAAGGTATTTTTGAACTTGATAATAGCGACATCTCCGTAGGGTCATTCCTATTGCGTCATGATATTTGTGAAATTCTACAAGTGTCAGACTCAGATTTATCATCAATTAAATTTAAAAACATCGATGGTCTTCAAATTGCTGATGAACGGATAATTCAAAAGGCATGGTACGGCGGCAATATTCCTAATGCGACACCATCCGACAAATCAAGCCTTGATGAGCTGTTACTTATTGCTATTATTAAAAAAACATTCCCTGATATTAAAATTGAAAGACAAGTAAAAGTAAAGCGTTACTCCCTAGATTTAAAACTCACACAAAACGGCAAGACTTTATTTGTTGAATTTGATGGCCCTTCCCATTTTGCCCCCTCACGATACGGCAATCCCGGCGACCCATTCAAAAAAAAGAGATCAGTAGAAGATGAAACAGGTCTTGAATGCGTAAAATGGCCATATTGGATTCAACGATGCACTACAAATGTAAAAGCTCTGTTTGATAGTTCCGTAAATGGGCTTGGTGTCTTGTGGAGTACAGAAGTTCATTTCGGGATGTTCATATTTGAGAATTCAGCTGATATCATTGACACTATCACAAAAAGGTTTAATGCTGTTGATGGTTCAGGTTACGGTTATTTTTATGGTTCAGAAACCAAAGAGAGAAATAACCCTGAACATCCAATTATTGAAAAGATTCGTCAAAACAAAACTGATATAGGCACTCTACTTCCTCGTGGTTTTGCAGACCGTGCTTACTGGCTACCCGATAAATTACAAATATGACCAAGATTGTTAACAGTGCAAACATGACTGACAATAAATTAGCCTTTTTTGAAAACCATAAAATCCGTCGTCATTACGATGAAAAAACAGAAACATGGTATTTTTCGGTTATTGATGTTGTAGGCGCCTTGACTGATAGCTCTAATCCACGTGATTACTGGTTCAAGATGAAAATCAGAGTAAAAAGCGAGGATGAACTTCAACTGTCGACAATTTGTCGACAGTTGAAAATGAAAGCTCCAGACGGAAAGATGCGTGAGACCGATACCACCAATGTTGAGGGACTTTTGCGAATTATACAATCTATTCCCTCGCCCAAAGCCGAACCATTCAAGCAATGGCTGGCAAAGGTGGGTTACGAACGATTACAGGATATGAGCGACCCCGCGCGCTCACTTGACCGCGCCCGTGAATACTGGCAGCAGCATGGCAGAAGCGAAAAGTGGATACAACAGCGGATGATGGGCCAGGAAACCCGCAATAAACTCACTGATTACTGGCAAGATCACGAGATTACAAAAGAAGAAGAGTATGCCACTCTCACCAACATCATTCATAAGGAATGGAGCGGTGTTTCAGTAAAAAAGCATAAAGATATAAAAAACCTAAAAACGCAGAATCTGCGTGACCACATGAGCGAAGCGGAGCTGATCTTCACGGCACTTGCAGAACTTTCAACCAGGCAAATTGCCGAAAGCATGAATGCGACCGGAATGGTAGAAAATGCAGATGCGGGGAAAACGGGCGGTAAAATTGCGAAGAAGGCCCGAAAGGAATTGGAATCAAAAACAGGCAAAAGCGTCATCACATCTGAAAATTATCTCCCACCGGCGAAGACGCAAAGGCAGATAAAACACAAACCAGACAATAGCAGTGACTATGAATGATTGTTTCATCGCTCGGCAATACGGAATTACTAAAACTGGAGATTTCCATACTGCTGGTGAAATCAGACAATCATCTTCTCCACATACCCCAGCGCCTTATATGCCTTAAGCCTTCTTTTGTACATTTTAAGAAGGACAGGTATGTGTTCATCAACATAATCATAAATCCGCACTTCTGTTTTCCCTTGATACGACCGATGAAGTCTTCCGGCATATTGGATCATCTTTCCCTTGAATGAAAATGGCATTGCGAGGAAAAGCGTATCAAGCCGGGGATCGTCAAATCCCTCGCCTATGTATTGCCCTGTTGCAAGGATCAGCCGTTCTTCGGTATCGGAAATCGATTCAAGCTTTGAAAGCATCTCTTTTCTTGTGCCGGCTCTCATTCCTCCATGAAGCACAATTATATGTTTTACGAATTTCTCGAGCTTCTGCTTCAGTAACTCAAGATGCTCTTTTCTTTCAGTAAGGACAATAGGAAAACGTTTTTCTTCAAGTGAATTCAGGATGTCATCAAATATCATATGGTTCCGGTTTTCATCCGTAATTAACGGCGGCCAAAGGCTTTGAATGTTATCTCCATCAGCCCATGGATATGCAAAACTCGTGGTTCTTGTCATGAGGCTGTATTTTAAATGTGAATCTGATGCGCTTTTCCGTGAAGTTACTTTATACCGAATCGGTCCGCACTGCATGGTAAAAATCGGCTGGTGACCGTCACGCCTGTAAGGAGTTGCTGTCAACCCGATAATATATCTTGCATTTGCCTCCATCATAACCCGCTCAAATGAGAAGGCTGAGACATGGTGACATTCATCAACAATAATCTGGCCATAGTTTTTAATCCTATGGTCTGTTTCACCCTGCCTGTCCAGACTCTGAATCATTGCAACATCGATTAAATTATTTGCCTTATTCTTCCCTCCGCCGATTTGTCCTATGGATCCAATCGGGATATTGAGGAAGGTGGCGATCTGCGCACGCCATTGTTCAAGAAGCGGTTTGCGGTGAACAAGCACAAGTGTATTAACTCCTCTTGCTGCTATCAATTTTATGCCTATCACTGTCTTCCCTATGCCGGGCGGCGCAACGAAAGTTCCAGTTTCATGTTTAAGCAGTTCTTTGCATGCATTCTCCTGAGTCTCTGTAAGATCGCCGTTAAAAGTAAATTGAACATCACTTCCGTTAACACGTTTATCTTGAATATCAAGAGATATTTGATTTATAGAACAGAGTTCTGAAATATCTTCCATACAGCCGCGTGGTATTGTGATGTAGCTCTTAAGTTCTGCGGCGCAGCAGATAACTCTTGGTGTTAATGCTGTTGAAAGCCTCATGCTCTGCTTTTTATAAAACTCCGGATTTTGAAAAGCTGCAAGTCTTTTGATCTTATTAAGCAGTTGAGACGGTAGTCCGTCTTTCCTGATGTATACTCGGTTTGCGAGGACAATATTTATTTCTGAGGGGAATTGGCAGGAGAGTTTTTCAAATTTATGGCTGCCTGACGGAGACCTTTCCCAGGGTCTTACTTCTTCATCTGTCTGGCTCATGTTTATATCCATTATGTCTTTTCCTCTTGTGACTTGTTCCACAAAAGATTGAATATCCTTGAGGGAGAGCTTTTTTACTTCTGACAGATAAGCCCACTGGTCAGAATAAGGAATCAGATCATCATCAAGAAAAATACTGTTGCCTTTCTCCATTGGGGCTTTTTGCAGGGGCAGGGCAATGAGGTTGCCAAAACCTCCTTTGGGAAGCGTATCCTGATTCGGAAAAAGACGGTCATAGCTTTTCATTTCAAGCTCATGCCGTTGTGACATTGTCTCTGTTATAAGATAGCTTCCAAGCTGTCTGGCAAGGGAAGCGCTTACAGTCTCTGAAAAGAATATCCAGACATGTCCTCCATTACCTGAGCGCGACCTTTCAAGAGAAGCTGGAATGTTATTACTTCGACAGGTTGTTAAGAAGGCTTTTGCGTCTTCCTGCCAGTTTTGTTTATCAAAATCAACAGCAAGGAAATAGCAGGTCTCATTTTCGAGCATTGGATAAACGCCGATGATAATACTCTCTTCAAGATGCTTTCTGACAACATCATCGCTGAGGGGAGATGGTTTCCTATGATCACACACTCCGCATTTCACAGATGGCTTTTTACATATCCCCCGCAGCCATTCATTCTCACAAACAGGACTGTACCCAATAGCGCCGGTCTTTTTGCTTGTCCAATGCTTCGGATAAACATCTTCCCTGCCGCGGAACAGGCTTCGAAATAATGCTATATTCTTATCCGTTAAAACCTGAGCAGTTACAAACGCTGGTGGTGAAGAGCAAGAAGCGCTTTCAATATCAGCGAGTGCGGTTTGTGATTTATTTAATTCATTAACGAGCTTCTCCCGCTCGGCATCTATCTCTATCAACCGCTTTTTGATAGCTGAAACGGTATTAACGATGTCTTCTCTTTTTTTGATAGGCATTATTTCATCTCTTTGTCCCGAAGGATGTTACAGTAATTCCAGAGTTTTTGAACAATTTGTGATAAGCTCATAGTCCTATGTTATATACCACATTTACTATATGTTATGTGTCAGATTTCATTGATTAAATGCAAAACTGCACTCTAAATGTACTCCTTACTAAACGCCATAAGTATGATTTTTCATATAAGCTGTGCAATGATTGATCCTGCCTTAAAAAATGACTGAGAAAAATGCTATGATATTTTAAAATATAAGTGAGGTTTTGACATGAAAACTAAATTGAATATGATTTATTGGAAAGGCGAAAAATTTTGGGTAGGTAAATTACTTGAGCGTCCCGACATAATGACACAGGGCAAAACCCTGAATGAACTTGAAGAAAATATGAAAGAGGCATATGTGATGATGACGATGGAGGATGTTCCTTCAAAACATAAGATCAAGAAACTTGAATTGGCTGTATGAAAAGAAAAGTATTGGTCAAGAAATTGACTACTCTTGGCTGCATTCTTGAGAGACACGGCAGTAACCACGACCTATATAAAAACCCCTCCACAGGTAAAAAACAACCGGTTCCAAGGCATAACAAAATTGATGAAAACTTGGCACGTCATATTTTAAAAGAATTGTCATAATCAGATTCAGAAATCAAAATCACGGCTGGCAACTACAACTAACCATCAATCATGGTCCAGGAACTCTTTAAGGCATTTGGTTCTTGAGGGGTGCCTCAACTTCCTGAGGACATTGGCCTCTACCTGCCTGATCCTCTCACGGGTAACGTTGAAATTCTGCGCCACCTCTTCCAGTGTTTCAGGATGCCCGTTGCCTATCCCGAACCTTCTCTTTATGATATCCGCTTCTTTAGGAGTAAGTGTCTGCATTATCTTTTCGATCTCCTCCTGAAGGTTATGGTGGATCGCGCATTCTAAAGGCGACAAGGCTGCCTTATCTTCCATAAGATCCAGAAGAAAGGTGTCCGATCCCTCGCCTACAGGAGTCTCCAGCGAAACAGGCTCCTTGGCTATCTTCATGATCTCCTTGACCTTTTCATCGCTGACGCCCATTTTTTCAGCTATCTCTTCTGTTGAGGGTTCTCTGCCGAGTTCCTGCACAAGCTCTCTTGATACCTTTGCCAGCGCGCTTAGTGTGCCGACGATATGCACAGGTATCCTGACCGTTCTGGCACAGTCTGCAAGCGAACGCGAGATAGCCTGCTTTATCCACCATGTCGCATAAGTGCTGAACTTGTAGCCCCTCCGGTATTCAAACCTGTCAACCGCCTTCATTAAGCCTATATTGCCTTCCTGCACGAGATCAGGCAGGCTGAGTCCGCGGCCTATATACTTCTTTGCCATACTGACAACAAGCCTGAGATTCGCCTCTATCAGAAGCCTCTTTGCTGAAAGGACCCTTACTTCATGATACGCAAGCAGCCTCAGGGCCTTTTTAGCCTCAAGATGGCCAAGCCCGAGAGAAGACTCTATTGCTGCGATCTCCAGTTTAATGTCTTGCGGATTATTGGAAGGGCTGTTCTTTCCCTTTTTGAGAATATCGATCCTTGATAATGCATCACAGAACTGCTCAATGAAAATCCTCACCACTTCTTCTTCAAGGCGGAGTTCGGATATCTTTGTAAAGATCAGCCTCTTGTTCTCTTCCAGCTCGTTCTTCAGCGCGGTCTTCTTTTCAACGGAGAGCCCTTTTTGATTGTATCGGCTGACTATTGTTTCCCTTGTGTCATAAAGGTTCTTAATATTCTCTATCGTCTTTATGAAATGTTCAGTGACGCTTGCCCTGTCTTTGTCTGAGATGTCATCGGCATAAGAGATGAAGTCGTCAATCATCGCCTCATCCTTATTAAAGACCTCCTGCAACGCGATGATCTTTTTTATGATAAAAGGTATCGCAAAGACGATGCGCCTTTCCTTCTCCCTCTCTGTCTCTATCTTCTTTGCAGCTTCAGTCTCCTCTTCCTTACTGAGCAGGGGGAGGGCGCCCATATCCCTCAGATATATCTTTATAAGGTCATCGGTCAGGAGCGCGCTGTTGGAAAAAGAATTATCTATTTCAGAGGACTCTTCTCCCTCATCACTCTCTTCCGGCAGATCCGTCTCTTCTTCATCATCCGGCAGGAAGATATCAACAAAGTCGCTCATATCAGCTGCCTCCTGATTTCTGCAGGCTGTCCTGCCTCATCTGAAGTTCTCTCAGAAGCTTAATGTCTTTTTTCATCTCAGCATCCCTTATTCTTTCCCTCAGCTCCTGGATCAGGAACCTGCGCTTCTTTTCTTTGATCCCGGCGACACAGTCTCTCAGCACTTTGTCAGGGTCATCAAACTCAGCCTTAAGCATGATCTCACTCAGTAATTCTTTCTCATTATCATCACATTGTAGCATCAGCTTGTCAAAATCCCTAAGGCCTTTTCTTATCTTCTTCAGTATAGAAGCTGTAACTGTATCTTTGAAATCATCTTCCGTAATACTGCCGAATACCATATCAGCTTTTTCAGGGAACTGAAGCAGCAGTTTAATTATATAGGCTTCATCCAGAGGTTTGGGCTTTCTGGCCGGCCCGCTCCCGGCCTTCACATCAGGACGCACCGGAGAACGCACAGCTTTATTCTTCATCTTCTGCAGCTCCTCAAAGATGAAGACCTCTTTTATGCCGAGCTTTTCCGATAACTCTTTGACATAAGCGTCAAGAAGAAGGTTGTCTGATATTTTAGAGACGGTATCAATGGCCTCGCGTGCTATTGCGCGCTTTTCCTTCTTCTGCCTGACCAGAAAATCTATTACTGATAAAGGCTTCTCAAGAAGCTCACCAAAGGCTTTTTTTCCATTCCTCTTTAAGAAACTGTCAGGGTCATCCTTATCAGGCAGAGACAAAATCTTTATATCAAGACCGGATTCAAAGAGGGTTTCAGCCGCGCTTCTTGAAGCCTTAATGCCTGCCTGATCGCTGTCAAAGGCAATTATGACATTATCAGTGAACCTCTTGATCAGCTTGCCGTGCTCCGGTGTGAGCGCGGTCCCGAGAGGCGCAACCGCGTTTGTGAAGCCGTTCATATGCGCGGCTATGACATCGAGGTATCCCTCCATTAACAAGATACGGTCAGCTTCTTTAATATGTTTTTTTGCGTCGTTCAGACCGTAAAGCGCTTTGCTTTTGTTGAAGACAGGCGTCTCAGGCGAGTTAAGATATTTTGGCTCGGAATCATCCATCACCCTTCCGCCGAATGCGATGACATCGCCCCTGAGGTCAAATATCGGGAATATGATCCTGTGCCTGAACATATCAAAATACCCCTTGGCGGTCTTGCTTGCCAGGCCTGACTTCACTATAATCTCAGGCCTGAAGCCCTTGCCCTCGAGATATTTCTTTAGAGCATCCCATGACTTCGGCGCATAGCCGAGATAAAAGAGCTTGCGTGCTTCCTCGGTGATGCCTCTTTTTTCAAGGTATGAAGACGCGATAGGACTCTTCTGGAGATTCTGCTGAAAGAAAGTGAGCGCAAGTTTCTGGATCTTCAGGATCGTCTCTTTTTCCCCTGACCTTCCGGCATCCTCACTTGACATCTTAAGGGTAACCCCGGCTCTTTTCGCAAGGAACCTGAGCGCTTCCTTGAATTCGATCTTCTCGTGCTGCATTACAAAGGTGAAGATATCGCCTCCGTTGCCGCATCCGAAACAACGATATATCTGCTTGGCAGGGTTGACTGTAAAAGAGGGGGTTTTTTCGGCATGGAAAGGGCAGAGCCCCTTCCAGTTATGCCCGGCCTTCTTCAGAGATACATATTCAGATATCATATCAACGATATCGATCCTGCTTTTTATCTCCTCAAGGCTGCTGTCGTATGAAGGCATGGTCTGAAATAGATTAAAAAATCCGGAGAGTTTTTTTAAGTTTTTTTTTACATTTTGATATATATCGCCGCTTTTTTATTATTCATTAATTATTTTTTCTTGAGCCTGCTGAATCTTCTGAATCCTGAACATTCGATTATCCTGAGACTGCCCTGCTTCTGTATCTCGTCGAACAGAAGGTTCATGCCGAGATTGTCGCTTGATATGTGGCCGGCAATCACAACATTTATATTGTGGTCTTCTGCAAGTTTACGGTGGTCATCTCCTATATGCATCCCGACAACCGTTCCTACGCCTGAGACTGCAAGCTTTTCATATATCTCCTTCGGCCCGCCTGTCCCGCCTGTCATATCAACAAATATCTTTCCCGCGCTCCTGTTCTTGTGCCCGGTAAAGAGCTTGGGCCCTGCGTTGATCTTCGCGGACTCCTGATATTCCGGTATCTCAAGAAGCAGGTCCAGCACCTCGCCGACCGTCTCAGGTTTTTTACTGTCAATCATCTTCTGAAGATAGGTGACCACATGGTTGTCAGCCGGTGTATGCGCAGACATCATCGGTATATCAAGCAGCCTGGCGGCATCTACAGCCTGTGTGTGGTTTGCCGGAGATATCCTTCTCTCGACCTCTTTTACCCTGCCTTCCAAAAGGCCCTCGGCGACATTGATCGGCACGCCGAACTTGTGGAATATATCCGCCTGCATCCCCATTACCTCATAGAGGCCGGCATACGCCCTGCCTCCGGGATGATGGGAGATGACAAGGTCAACCTTCTCACCTTTGGATGTAAGCCTGTCAGCAAGAAGCATCTCGCCTGTCCCTATATCTATGCCTACAAGGGCTGTCTTTATCTCTTCCTTTCCTGTGCCGTAAAGTATCCTGGTGTCGGCGTAAGGGTTTGTCAGGCTCTCTTTATCAAAATACTTCTTTTCAGCCTCTTTCATCTCTTTATAACGCTTGTTAGCTTTGTCGAGAGACTTCTGTACCGTCTTTCTGCCGCGCGGGTCAGCCTCCATACCCCTGTCTATTATCGTCTCGTATATATTTCTAAGCTTCATCTACGCCTCCTCAAGAAGTTTTTTAACTAATGCGCTGACAACCTTTCCGTCAGCCTTTCCCTTTGTCTTTACCATCATCGCCTTCATCACATTACCAAAGTCTTTAGCCCCTGCCGCACCTGTCTCTTTGACAGCCTCAACGGCCATCTCTTTTATCCGGTCCTCTGAAAGCTGTTCCGGCAGGTATGACTGAACTATCTCAAGCTCTTGTCTCTCTTTTTCAGCAAGCTCTTCACGCCCGGCCTTTGCAAACTGTTCAACCGACTCTTTCCCCTTTTTCACAAAGGAATTGAGGATCGCCATGGCCTCATCGTCAGTTAACACTACATGCCCTTTATCGATCTCCCTGTTCTTGATGGCGGATTTTACCATACGCAAAATCGATAATCTTGTCTTGTCGTTTGCTTTTAAGGCAGCATTGAGGTCAGATGATATTTGATCGGAAAGAGCCATTAGACTATCCTTTTATCCTGTTGTTTTCATCAAGCAGAATGATCTTTGGCTTGAAGCTCTTTATCTCCTCTTCATTGAAATACTCATATGAAAAGATAATGATCTTGTCGCCCACCTCGCCTTTTCTGGCGGTCGGGCCGTTAAGGCATACCACGCCTGAACCGCTCGGCGCGGGAATAACATAGGTCTCGAACCTCTCGCCATTATTGAGGTTGCTGATCCTGACCTGTTCATACGGAATTATGCCGGTCTCGGCAAGCAGCGACTGGTCTATGGTCAGGCTGCCTTCGTATTTAATATTCGCCTCTGTAACGGTCGCATTATGGATCTTGGCCCGGAGCATACATCTGAACATGATTACCTCTCAATTCTTCATTGCTAATAAATTTTACTCTATTATCTTCGGCACCCTGAAAAAACCATCCCGGCTTTCGGGCGCGTTCTCCAATATCTTCTCCCTGGGAAGCGAAGCTGAGACCTCATCGTCTCTGAAGACATTCTTCAAAGGCAGGACATGCGATGTCGGGGCTACATTTCCTGTATCCAGTTCATTCAGCGTGTCGATATATCCCATCACCTTATGCAGCTGATCTGCGAAAAGTCCTTTTTCCTCATCCTTCAGCTTCAGCCTTGCAAGGGAAGCGACGTCTTCGATATTCATCTAAACCCTCTCCAGATTCGCGAACTTCAGCGAGAGCCTCTTTATGCCGACAGAAGGGAAGTTGACCATGACCTTAAAATCATTCGTCTCGCCGTAACAGTCCCTGACAACGCCCTCGCCCCATTTTGGATGGCGCACTCTGACGCCTGAAACAAAAGGAGATGTGCTTCGGGGCCTGACAGGAATGCTGTGGCTCTTGCTGAGCGCTCCTGTCCTGGGCCTTTTCTCTATATAACAGCAGCAGTCAGCAGGTATCTCACTGAGAAACCTTGAAGGCTGCTGATCCTGGATCGAGGCATACAGCCTTCTCCTTTTTGCGCCTGAAAGGAAAAGCATATCGCGCGCCCTTGTCATGCCTACATAAAAGAGCCTGCGCTCTTCCTGTATCTCATCATCTTTCTTGATAGAGTAAAAGTGCGGCATAAGCCCGTCCTCCACTCCGGCAATAAAGACAACAGGCGATTCAAGGCCTTTGACAGTATGTATCGTCATTAAAGAGACCGAGTCTTTCTTCAGGGCTTCGTCCTGCGCGCTGAAGAGTGATGCGTTATCCAGAAACTCCTCCAGGCTGCTGCCCTCGGCAGAGCTTACTATCTCCATAAGGTTCTTGGCCTTCTCCTCCCCGGCCCACTCCAGATAACCGGTATTTTCAAATACAAGATAGACAAGCTTGGAAAGCTCCATATCTTTATTGTCTATGAGCCCGTCAATTACAGATATGAAACCCTTCACCTTATCCTTGAATGCTGAAGAGTATCCGTTGCCCCTGGAGACATGCTTCATGATCCCGTAAAGGCTCTTCTCCTTCTTTACCGCTTCATTGTTCAGCCTTGTAAGCGTTGTCTTGCCGATGCCTCTCGGTGGAGAGTTGATTATACGCTTCAGGCTTATCGAATCATTCGGGTTATTGATCACCTTGAGATAAGAGATAATATCCTTGACCTCTTTCCTCTTGTAAAAACTTATGGAGCCGACCACCTGATAAGGAATGCCGTTGCTCCTCATCGAATCCTCAAGCACCTTTGCCTGCTGGTTGAGCCTGTATAGCACTGTTATGTCGCTGTAAGTGTAGCTGCCCTTAAGGTAGAGTTCTTTTACGGTCTGGGCGATATAACCTGCTTCTTCCTGTTCATTGTTGGCGATGCAGTAAGATATCTTCTCTCCCTTGCCTCTGTCCGTCCAGAGTTTTTTTGCCTTTCTCAGGTCGTTCTGCGCTATCAGGCTGCCTGCCGCGTCAAGAATGTTCTGCGTCGACCTGTAATTCTGCTCCAGCCTTATCACCTTGGCCTTTAAGAAGTCCTTTTCAAAGTCAAGAATATTCCCGACCTCTGCGCCCCTGAACTTATATATGCTCTGGTCATCGTCGCCGACAACACAGATATTCTTGTGTTTTGATGCCAGAAGCCTGGCAAACCTGTATTGCGACAGATTCGTGTCCTGAAACTCATCTATCATCATATGCTCAAACTCTTCCTGATACTTCTTCAGAACTTCAGGGTGCTTTTCAAAGAGCTTCACAGCGCACATGATAAGGTCATCAAAGTCCAGGGCGTTATTCTTTTTCAGGTCATCCTGGTACCTGACATATACCTTGGCAAGTTTTTCATCAAAGCCGAAACTGTCCTCATTGGCAAGAAGGGCTTCGGAAGTTACAAGCGCAGCCTTGAGCGAAGATATCCTCGATGCGATTCCCTTATACAGGGCCTCATGCATCTTATACTCTTTCAGGATAGTCCGGATGAGGCTGCATGTATCGCCGTCATCATATATGCAGAAGTCCCTGCCGTATCCCAGCTTGTCGATCTCTTTCCTTAAGATCCTGCTGGAAAGCGAATGAAAGGTTCCTATCCAAAGGCCCTTTGCGCTCTTTCCCGTGAGCGCCTCGATCCTCTCCTTCATCTCATTGGCAGCCTTGTTGGTAAAGGTCATGGCAAGAATGGATGAGGGGGAGACCTTATGAACGCTGGTAAGATAGGCGAATCTGCGGGTAATTACCCTTGTCTTTCCGCTGCCGGCCCCGGCCAGTACGAGCATGGGCCCGCTTTTATGAGAGACGGCCTGCTGTTGCTGAGGATTAAGATCCTCCAGTAAAACATGTTTAGCCATTTTCGACCTCTTGCTTGTATGCGATATATGTCATCTGATACTAAAAAAGGAGAATTAAGGGAATAGTCTGTTTTATTCTTTCAGTGTCTTATTATATCAGATTAGGCAGGGAAATTTGTAAAGGGGAAAGGCTTATCACTCTACCGTAACGCTTTTTGCCAGATTCCTCGGCTGATCCACATTACATTTCTTCAAAACAGCGGTGTGATAGGCTAACAACTGCAGGGGCACGGTGAAGAGTATCGGCGAAAGATAACGGTTCGTCTCCGGGACGAATAGAACATGGGATGCGTTGTATAAGACCTTTGTATCCCCCTCGATAGCAATCGCAATAACCTTGCCGCTTCTGCTCTTTACTTCTTCAATATTTGAGAGGATCTTCTCATATATTTTTTCACCGCTGCCGGGAACCAGCGCGAGAACCGGCATATCCTTGTCAATGAGCGCTATCGGCCCGTGCTTCATCTCGCCTGCCGGATAACCCTCAGCATGGATATATGATATCTCCTTTAATTTCAGGGCGCCTTCAAGCGCTATGGGATAGTTTATCCCCCTGCCGAGATAAAGGAAGTCCCTTGCGTTGCAGAACTTTCTGGCGATCTTCAGGACGGAAGCGTTCAATTCAAGCGCCTTCTCAACCTGTTCAGGGATCAGGAGTATATCCTTCAGCAGTGATTTCGCTTTCTTATTATCAATGCTCTTCTTGGATTTTGCCAAAGCTATCGCGAATAGATAGAGCGCCGTAAGCTGTGTTGTGAATGCCTTTGTCGAGGCAACGCCTATCTCAGGGCCTGAATGTGTATAAAAGACGCCGTCCGCCTCTCTTGAGGATGTGCTGCCTATCACATTGCATATGCTCAGAACCTTTGCGCCACGCTTTTTTGCCTCACGCTGCGCGGCAAGCGTATCTGCCGTCTCGCCTGACTGGGTAATGACTATGACAAGGCTGTTTGAAGGAAGTATTGGATCTCTGTACCTGAACTCAGAGGCGATATCAACCTCGCATGGTGTTTTTGCCAGGTCCTCAATCATGTATTTCCCTGCAAGCGCGGCATGCCATGAAGTGCCGCATGCTACGAGAAAGACCTTATTCAATTTATTGATCTCATTCACATTCAGCGAGAACTCAGCAAGGTTCACCTCTCCCTTCTCAATGGAGAACCTTCCCCTCAAGGTATCAGCTATCGCCTGCGGCTGTTCATTGATCTCTTTTAACATGAAATGTTTGTACCCGCCCTTCTCAGCCATGGCAGGGCTCCATGTGATCTTTGTTATCCGCTTTTTAAAGGATTTATCACAGACGCCTGAGATGGAGATGCCTTTACGCGTTATCACAGCCATCTCATCATTTTCCAGAATGATAACGTCGCGTGTGTATTTAAGGAAGGCAGGCATGTCGGATGCTAAAAAGAATTCATCTTTTCCAAGTCCCAGCACAAGGGGGCTGTCTTTTTTTACAGCTATTATCCTGTCCGGTTCAGCCTCGCTTATTATGCCGAGCGCGTACGCGCCATGGACATGCTCAAGCGCCTCTCTTGTCGCTCTTTCAACATCAAGCCCTTTTTTTGAATAACTGTTTATAAGATGGCAGATGACCTCTGTGTCTGTCTCAGATGTAAAGACATGCCCCTGCTTCTTTAATCTCTCTCTCAGTTCATAATAGTTTTCAATGATGCCGTTATGAACAACAACTATGCCGCCTGACCTGTGAGGATGTGCGTTGCTCTCTGACGGCTTGCCATGCGTCGCCCATCTCGTATGCCCGATCCCGATGGGGCTGCTGAATTGCTTCCCGCTTATGCATTGCTCCAGCTTCTTTATCTTGCCTTCGCAGCGCTGCACTTCTATCTTATTGTCTTTAACAAACGCAACTCCGGCTGAATCATATCCCCTGTACTCAAGCTTCTTCAGGGAATCCACAATTACTGGGATTGCGTTCCTCTTGCCTATATATCCGACTATTCCGCACATATTAAGTTATTTTGACCTTCTGCCTTTAGTTTTTAATCTGCTTCTGTTTTCCCAGTCAGCGATATTTTTCTGTTCCGCCCTGCTTATGGCAAGCGCGCCTGCGGGAACATCCCTGGTGACAGTCGCGCCTGCTGCCACATACGCTCCTTTGCCTATCGTCACAGGAGCGACGATCTGAGTATCGCTCCCGATAAATGACCCTGACCCGATCACTGTCTTATGCTTCTTCTTGCCGTCATAATTGCATGTGATAGTGCCTGCCCCGATATTAACATCGTTCCCGATCACCGCATCTCCAATATAGCTCAGATGGGATGCCTTTGTCCCGTCTCCGAGTGATGACTTCTTTATCTCTACAAAATTCCCGACCTTCGCGTTCTTCCCTATGATGCTGTGAGGCCTTAAATGCGCTAACGGCCCTATTGAAGCGCCCTTTTTTATCCTACTATCTTCGATAAGGGAGTTATCCTTAATGGCCACATCTTCCTCTATAACACTGTCAACGATCCTTGCGCCGGGATAGATGACGCAGTTGCTGCCGATGGATGTCTTGCCTTCAATGCAGGTGTTAGGGTAAATGATCGAATCCTTCCCGATCGACACGCCGGGATGCACCACAGACCTTTGCGGATCAATGAATGTGACGCCTTTTTTCAGCAGTTTTAATATTACCCTGTCCTGAAATATCCGTGAAACATTATAAAGGTCTTCCCTGCTGTTGACGCCGAGTATCTCTTCTTCCATACAGATATATGTCTCAACCTTTTTCCCCTCTTTTGAGAGGATATTCACAAGGTCGGTTAAATAGTACTCTCCTGAAAGAGCATTCTTTTTTATTCTGCCGATGAAGTCAAGGACCTCAGGCTTCATCGCGTAAACGCCGCCGTTCAGTTCCTTGCACGCTCTCTTTTCATGAAGTGACGCGTGCTTGTCTTCAACAATGCCGATGATCTTTCCGTCATCGCCACGAACTGTCCTGCCGTAACCTGAGACAGAATCATTGAAGAAAGAGAGGTAGGAGAGCGTATTGCCGCTGCGTCTGTGTTTTGAGAGAAAACCCTTCAGCGTATTTGTTGTAATAAGCGGGCAATCTCCATTGAGGACGAGGATGGCATCACTTCCCTTTAAAGTTTTTTTAGCTATCTCAAGCGCATTGCCCGTGCCGAGGAGTTTCTTCTGGATGACAAACGAGAGGCTGTTGTCATTAAGCTGTGCCATAACATTGTCAGCGCCGTTGCCGACAACCACTACTATCTTTGCGGGCTTCAGGGGCTTTACAGCATCTATGACATGCCGGAGCATCGGCCTTCCGAGGACCTCATGAAGGACCTTCGGCTTAAGAGATTTCATCCTCTTGCCAAGACCAGCCGCTAAAATGACTACGGAAAGACCCATGGAGATATATTAATGGTTTGCGCTTATGATTTCAATTTGCGACGACTCTATCTGTTTCTGTGAGATTCAAAAAGGATCTCTTCAACCATCTGGCAGATGACATGGCCGAGAGTGATGTGGGTCTCCTGTATCCTGGGCGTATCAGAGGAAGGAACAGCAAATACATGATCCGCTATCGCAGCAAGCTTGCCCCCTTTTGCGCCTGTAAAGACTATCGTCCTTATCCTTCTCTTTTTTGCTTCCTCAACAGCCTTGATCACATTTTGGGAATTGCCGCTGGTGCTTATTCCTATCGCGACATCCCCATCCTGCGCATGCGCCTTAAGCTGGCGTACAAAGATATCCGAGAAATCATAATCATTGGCGATCGCCGTGACAACAGCCATGTTTGTATTCAGGTCTATCGCAGGCAGCGCAGGACGTTCCATCTTAAACCTTCCCACAAACTCAGCAGCGATATGGGCCGCGTCAGTGGAGCTGCCGCCATTGCCGAAGATCATGAGCTTGCTCCCGCTGTTAAAAGCCTCGGCAATAAGATTCGACACCTCAATAACAGCATCGATATTCGCTTTTATGAACTCCCTCTTTACGGACGCGCTATCTTCAAACGCCTTTAATATCTTCTCTCTCATTTGGTTCCCTCACTTTCTTTATGATCGATAGCTGATTTGTCAGATGGGATGATTGGTACAGGGTCGCCTTTCCTGCCGCAGGCGGATACAACGCCAAGCAGTATGAGTGTAATAAACAACATGAACAAACGTGAGAAGATACCGCGTTTCTCAGGCTTCACTTCTTCTTGCTCCCCTTTATATTTCTGAGGCGCAAAGAGACATTTTTGCCTGATGTCCCTCCGTGAGATATTTTATTAGCAACAGATGAAGCCACGGTTATATAACTGAAAATATCATTGCCGATAAGTTTTGAAAAATCTTTCAGTTCAGCAAGTTCCAGTTCATCTATTTTTTTACCGTCTTCTACACAGTGCCTGATTAGCCTGCCTGTAACACCGTGAGCCTCTCTGAAGGGCATGCCTTTTTTGACGAGATATTCTGCAATGTCAGTTGCTGTCAGATAGCCGCCCTCGGTTCCCTTTTCCATGGCTTTTTTGTTGAATATAATTTTAGGCAGAAGCACGGCAAGTATATTTAGGCAGGATTTTACCGTATCAACTGTATCAAACAGAGGCTCTTTATCCTCCTGCATATCCCTGTTATAAGCAAGGGGCAGCCCTTTCATAACCGTCAGTATTGCAATAAGATCGCCGAATACCCTGCCGCTTCTGCCCCTGATAAGTTCAAGAATGTCAGGGTTCTTCTTCTGCGGCATTATGCTTGAACCGGTTGAAAAGGCGTCGGGCAGAGTGACAAACGAGAACTCATCGCTGTTCCAAAGCACTATCTCTTCCGCAAACCTTGAGAGATGCACCATGACGATGCTTGCGGCAGAGATGAATTCAATAACAAAATCCCTGTCTGACACAGCATCCATGCTGTTCTCAGATATCTTGGGGAATTTCAGAAGCCGCGCGACATATCGCCTGTCTATCGGAAGTGTTGTGCCTGCAAGCGCAGCCGAGCCTAAAGGAAGCACATTGACCCTTGCATAACACTCTTCAAGCCTCGCCCTGTCACGCTCAAGCATCTCGTAATACGCAAGAAGATGGTGCGAGAGCAGCACCGGCTGAGCCTTCTGCAAATGCGTATATCCCGGCATCAGGGTTTTGACATGTTTTCCTGCAACAGAGACGAGCGACTTCTGAAGGCCTTTTACCAGAACAATTATCTCTTTTATCTCATCTCTGAGAAAGAGCCTCAGGTCAAGCGCGACCTGGTCATTGCGGCTCCTCGCCGTATGAAGCTTGCCGCCGACCGGCCCGACCTTTCTGGTAAGCGCATCCTCGATATTCATATGAACATCTTCAAAAGTGCTCTTGAACTTTAACCTGCCGCTCTCGATGTCTTCCCTGACGCTGTTAAGCCCTTTGAGGATGGTCGCTGTATCTTTTGCGCTGAGTATCTTCTGCTTCCCGAGCATCTTCACATGAGCGATGCTCCCCCCGATGTCATACCGCCATAAACGGACGTCAAAATGCAGCGAGGATGTGAACTGCTCCACCACCGCTTCAGTAGCTTCTTTAAATCTTCCTGCCCAGAGCTTTTTCATGAAAATAAGGATAAAACTAAAGCCTGATCGTAGTCAAGCGTAGATTGGCTTGATAAAAATTCATTTTATTCTATCAACCCAATAGTTAGGTTTTCTATGCAAGTGTGCAAATGCAAGAATAATAATATTGTCTTCCTGTACGGAATAAATTATTTTGTAAGAAAATTTACGGACAAGATACCGCCGGGTTTCTTTACGCTCAGACGGCCATGCTTGAGGGAACTTCTGAATATGAAGGAGGCCGTTTTTTATTTCATTTTCAAACTTGGCGCCTAAACCTGTTTGTTCGATTTCATAAAACTCTTTTGCCTCGTTAAATTCCAAACGGGCGATTTCAAGAATTGTTATGTTCATGATTATTTTTTCATGAACATATCTTCAAAAGAAACAGTTTTCAATTTACCGGCTTTATAGGCTTCAAGTCTTTTCTCTGCTTCATCGGCCCATATCCCTTCAATTTCAGGATCAGGGACATCCAGGCTTTTCATCAAGGCTTCGATGACAATGGATTTTTCCGCCGGCTTGAGATGTAATGCTTTTGATATTATTTCTTTTGTCAGTGACATAGTTACCTCTTAAATATTTCTTGCTGTTTTATTATTACACTTCGTTATGAACCTGTTTCATTCTAACACGATGAACCACTCTTTCGCACCCAAAATATGGAGGGAACCGCATGGAACAAAATCTGCCCGCATATTTCCACTCCTTGTCAAGAACATCTTCAGGATAGTAAAGTATTATTAATAACAGGAGGCATGATGAAAGATATCGACAGGCATGAAGCTTTTGAGCTGGCATCGCCTTTTCCTTACGTTCTTGCGGTAACGCTTGATGAGAGGGAGAGGCCGAATATTATAGGGCTTTCGTGGTGGACATTTACATCATGGGATCCGCTGATGATAGCTATTTCAGTAGGGCACAACAGATACTCACACAAATGCCTTGAGCTGAACAAAGAGTTCGTGCTCTGCTTCCCTTCTGAAGATCAGGCAAAGGATGCGTGGTTCTGCGGAACAAAGAGCGGAAAGGACGTTGACAAGTTCAAGGAGACAGGGTTTAATCCTACTCATGCAAAAGTGGTCAAGCCGCCGATCATAGCAGGAGTGACTGTTGCGTATGAATGCAAAATAGTTAAAGCGGTCGAGACAGGAGACCATACGCTTTTCATCGCAAACGTGGTTGAGATACACGGCGACCATGACAGGGCAAAACATCTTTATTCAATTCATTACAAGAAGCTGATAGGGATTGACTGCAAGGGAAATGTTGATCTTGACCTGAAGTATTAGTTACGACTTTCCGGCTGAAACACTTTCAGCCTTCTAAAGGCAGTATATAACGAACGAAAGCGCACTCCCTGTTCTTTCACAAATCGGGATATGGATTCGAGGTTCTCTCCGGGATAAGGCTCTCTTTTTGCTACCTCTGAACAGAAGGCGATGCTTGCCTCAAAATTCTCTTTAAACTCCTGAAGGTTATTGACCTCCTTTGGAGTGTAGCCGCAGTTGGATACCCTCTTCTCGAACTGGTCAACATACAGCTCTATCTCCTTGGCAAACATGTGCGGGCGATCCGGAGATACAAGCGAAGCGCCCCTTCCGTAGATATGGTCAACCATCTCTTTGAGCGTATAGATCTTATTAAACCAGGCTATATTGGGCCCGGGACAGATACACTGCGGGGCGTCCTTCTCATCGACAAGCCCGAGCGCGATGAGGCAGCCGTTTCCAAGCTGGTCGCAAATGCATTCTTTGTTAACAACATTCTCGATCATCTTCTTTTTCTCTTCATCCGTTATATCAAGCCCGGAGATTTGCTCAAGCTTCAGCTTCTCATACTGCCTCGATGAAAGGCATATGGGCTTTTCAGTGAATTCAGTATTGAATTTAAGAAAACCCTTGCCGCAGGGAGAGCCGGCCCTTCCGTCTAAGACCCTCTGTCTGGTCCATATCTCAGCGCCTGTCCCGTGAATATTGCTGAACTGCACGCCGATCGGCGATGAGTCGCTTATATAGAGATCCTTTTCACCGGAACGCCGAAGCAGTTCAAGCGTTGTATCATCAATGCACGTTGCTTCTGGGACAAGCAGAAAAGGTGTGCCCCACCCTGTCATGTCCATGCCGAAGTCTTCCATCAGCCTGCGCGTCTCAGCGTATGTGCCTATGCCGCCCTGCACTGTTATCAAAGGCTGCTGATTTAATGCGGACTCAGGATAATGCCATCCCATCTTTTCGTAGTATTTCTGTATCGGCAGATGAAAGTCTTGTGTCAGCGTCGCCCGGTTATCCTTGAACTCCTGCAGAATGCTTGGAAGAAGTATGCCGTTTGTAGGAAAGACATGCCCGCCGCAGTTAAGGCCCGACTCAATGCGGAATTCGTATACCTCAAGGCCTTTCTTCGCAAGGAACTTGCCCTGTATGAGAGCGGAACGGAAGTCGCTCACCTTAAGTATTATCTTCTTCTTTATATCGCCGTTCTCATCCCTGTAGAAATCGCGGAACTCCGTCATATAATGAAAGAGCCGCTGGTTCATGCCTGCTGAAAGCACTATGCCGGAACGCAAAGTGCTGTTGGCATAACCCCTTACAGCTGCCTTGGAGTCGCTGTACTCTTCAGGAAGCAGATCGCCCTTGCTGTCATAGTTCAGATTATCGAGCTTGACCATTATGTTTACATCAATGGAACCGGGAACCATCTTAGCGGTAAGTTCTTTTTCAAGCGCTTCTCTTTCAGCGCCCGGCTTCATAGCCATAGCTCTTGTAAAATCTTGTTTCAAAGGACTGTAATCAGGAAGGAGTTCAAAGTACTTGCACTTCTCGCTTCCAAGAGCAAACGGCTCCTTCCTTATCGCATCAAATTTGATCCGGACTATCTCGTCAACAAGATTGAGATAAGCCGTGGTCCTCTTTGCCCTTCCGTCTTCTTCTTTTACAGTTATTTCAGCGTAAGGCATATTGAACTTCTCGCAGTAATATTTGCGTACCGGCTCAAAAAGGATATCGTCAACAAGAGATATAACAGATTGTATCCCGAGATGCGCCACACGGATCGGAGTGTCAACCGAATGTCCGGTACCCATTACGGGTATATGAAATTTATGGTAGTAGACTGTCATTTAATTTAATCTGTTATATAAAAAAGAAATTCGATAATTATAGCACAGGGAATCAAAATTACGTGAAGGGGTATCTTAAAACAAAAACAAAGCCTCCTCTTGACAAAACTACTATACGTTTGTATAGTAGTTTTATGGCACAGAAACTTAGACAGCCGACCGTAAAACAACTTGCGGTCTTTGATTTCATCAAAAAACATATAATTGACAACGGGTTCCCCCCGACTGTGCGGGAGGTGGCAGGCAGCTTCGGCTTTGCAAGCCCCCTCTCAGCGCAGCTCCATATAAACGCCCTAATAAAGAAAGGCCTGCTTAAAAAGTCGCCTTCCAAACAGCGGTCGATCGAGATCTCGGGATTCAAACCTTCTGAAGACAGCAAGATACCTCTGCTCGGAACCGTCAGGGCTGGCGCCCCTATTTTGGCGGTGGAACATATAGAGGACTATGTCAATATCGACAAGAACCTCTTCAAGGTTGAAGGCGGTTTTGCGCTCAGGATAAAGGGCGACAGCATGATAGATGCGGGGATATTAGAGGGCGACATAGCATTGATAGCGCCTGATGCGGAGCCGAGGAACGGCGATATCGTTGTGGCGCTCATCGGGGATGAGGCAACGGTGAAGAGGTTCTTTCTTGCAAAGAGCATCGTCAGGCTTGTGCCGGAGAATAAAGATATGGAGCCTATGGTCTTTCCCGCGGAAGACGTGAGGATCATAGGCAAGGTCAAGGGAATAATGAGGAGCCTTTAATGCAACGGATAGGAGAACAGATACGGGTCATAGCGGCATTCTGGGGAGATTCGAAGTTGAAGCCGCTCAGGTTCAAATGGTCAAACAGGCAGATACAGGTCAAAGATGTCACATATGAATGGACAACATCAATGGGCAAGAGCAGGCTCTTGCATTTCTCAGTAACAGACGGCAATACGCTGTACGAGCTGAGCTTTAATACCGACTCAATAAACTGGATACTTGAAGGGGTGGAGACAGAGATATGATAACCCCACTTTAGCAAAGGGGGGCGAGGGGGGATTTTATGAGAACGATAATGCTTGTAGACATGGATTCATACTTCGCATCGGTTGAGCAGCAGAGCAACCCTAATCTGCGCGGAAAGCCGATAGCTGTGATAGGCTCTGGAAAGAGGACTGTCGTCACTACCGCGTCATATGAAGCGCGTGAGTTCGGGGTAAAGACAGGCATGAATATGTGGGAGGCGAAGCAGCTCTGCCCGCAGCTTATACTCGTAGTCGGCAATAATAATAAATATACAGATACATGCCGGAGGCTGACAGAGATCTACTCACAATATACCTCAGAGGTCGAGGTCTACTCCATTGACGAGGCATTTCTGGACATAACAGACTCGCTGGATCTTTTTGGAAGTCCGGCTGAGATAGGAAAGATGATAAAGAGAGAGATAAAAGAGAGGTTCGGGCTTAACGCAACAATAGGAATAGGGCCGAATAAACTCATGGCAAAGCTTGCAAGCGATATCTCAAAACCAGACGGGCTCAGATTGGTGAAGCAGGAAGAGATCGCCGGCATACTTGAAGAACTTCCGGTGGATACACTCTGGGGCATAGGCAAAAAGCTTGCGCAAAAACTCGACGCACTCGGCATAAAGACATGCGGCCAACTCGGCAGAGCTCCTGTAAGCATACTGAGAGACCACTTCGGTATAATCGGCGAGAGGATGAAACTTATGGGAATGGGCATCGACACTTCGGCTGTAGTCAATAATGATGAGACGGCAAAGTCTGTAGGCCACAGCATGACGCTCGCCCATGATATATGGCATGAGAAAGATATAGAGGCTTATATGCTGAAGCTCTCAGAGATGGTCGGCAGGCGCGCAAGAAGGTACAAGCTGACAGGTGATGTTGTGACAGTGACTATAAGGTACAAGAACTTCAAGACATTCACAAAACAGCTGAAGATAAACAGATGCGTAAATGACACCCACGATATTCATAACACCGCCATGGAGATAATAAGAGGCATAGGCCTCAGAGATGCGATACGCCTCCTCGGAGTAACCCTTTCAGGGATCAAAGGCTCAGAAGACCCGGCGCAGCTTAACCTGCTTGGAGACCATGTAAAGAAGGAGAACCTGCTCAAGACAGCAGACAGCATCAATGACAGGCACGGCGACTCCACCGTCTCATGGGCAACATACATGTCCCACCGCTCCCGCCCCGCCGTGATCTCGCCCGCATGGCGTCCCGCGGGAGTGCATAGGACGAATGTGTAAAAGATGGGAATTTTATGCTTGTAACATTTACAGCAAACTAATATACTTTTCTTATCCCAGCAAATACGGCTGGCTGTATTAATTGTTAATCGTTTAAAACATGACTGCAATCTTTACACAGACTGGAGGAGCTAGACTGGACAGCTTTAACGCAAGCTGGCCATTTGCCACGTTGTCGGTGAGCCAAGAAGAATTGCGACTTTCGTGTTTGGGCCGCGATTATCAATTCCCGCGTCACAGCATCCTGAATTTGCGTCGGCATAGGGGAATCTTCTCTGTCGGCCTGCGTATAGAGCATCAAGTGCCATCGGTGCCTGATTTTGTTGTTTTTTGGACTTCTATCTTTTTTTGGACTTCCGGTTTTAGAATACTCAAGGCCCAATTGGAGAGCCTCGGTTATACACTCCAGGATTAACAAGCCGAACCAGACACTGGCAGCGTACGCAAAGGACCCAATGACTGATGCAACTCGTTAAATGCAAAACAAAACAAAAACATTAACGATCCAATGGCAAAGGCTCATAGACGAGACCGGCGAAACCTGCAATAGATGCAGGGATACAGGCAGCACTGTTGAAGCCGCATTCAAGAAAGTTCAAAATGCGCTGGCAGAGATTGGCATAAAAACAGAATTGGAATCAAAAACAATAGACCCTGAAGCATTTAAAAAAGACCCGCTTCAATCGAACCGGATCTGGATCAGCGGAAGGCCGCTGGAAGAATGGATCGGGGCTGCTGTGGGCCAAAGCCAATGCTGCGATGCCTGCGGCGACTCCGAATGCAGAACGATAACGATCAACAAGGATACGTTTGAAACCATACCGGAAGAATTAATTATCAGAGCCTGTCTTCTGGCAGCAGCAGAACTATTTAAAGATCAAAAAGAGAAATAACAGTTTCCTCTTCTTAAATCCGGCGATGTGATATAAAATATAAATGTCAGGATCAAGCCGACAGGAGGAATAAAAAATGAAACAGATAATTATAGCTCTCTTTTTTTTCTTCGTATTATTTCATACAGCAACTTACGGTGATACTGCCCCTGCGCCAAACGGGATCAACATCCCTGATGGGTACAGAAACTGGAAGGTCATCGCCCCTTCATACCGTTCAGACAACAATACAATAAGGGTAATACTCGGAAATGACATAGCTATCAAGGCCGCAGAGAAACATGAGACAAACCCTTGGCCTGACGGTTCCGTAATCGCAAAAATTGTATGGAAAGCTGAAAAACACGAACAGTGGCAATCCGCAAGCGTTCCCGGTGAATTTGTACATTCTGAATTCATGGTCAAAGACTCCAGGAAATACCCTGACACAGGCGGCTGGGGATTTGCCCGATGGACAGGCATGGAACAGAGGCCGTATGGAAAGGATATCTCCTTTGTGCAAGAATGTTTAGGCTGCCATACGCCGGTGAAGGATAATGACTATATGTTTACCGTACCTGCGAAACTGCCGTAAAAATATGTTTATTCGCCGCAAGTAATGCCGGCAAAAAAGCGTACGGCGCTCCTGAATCAGAGGAAACGCATACCGCTTGATCCGGGACATTTTTTCTTAAAGGTTATATCATCAATGATGAGACTTTATTTTATAGTTATCCTGCTCTCGATCCTGCCTTTGGCCCCTTCAGGCGCATATGCACAGAATGCCTCTACGATAGATGAACTGGCTGAGATGTACAGCATTAAAAAATGTTCAGTATGCCACGAAGAAAAACACAAAGAATGGAAGGACTCCTCAATGGGCAACTCCGTTATCGACCCCAGGGTGCTGAGGGGATGGAGGACCTTTATAAAGCTGGAACTTGATGCAGATGGCACGATGAGCAGGAAAGACCTGCGAATATGCATGGAATGTCATGTGCCTCAGATAAAGGACGCTACAGATGAGCTTGTTGTACATATAGCCAACCTTGTCATGACATCGGTTGAAGATGCTGACGAAGCAAAAAAGAATGCCGCCGTCAAAGAGCTTTCAAAACTTAACCTCAACTGCCTGGGATGCCACAACCTCAGGGCATTAGGTTTGAACGGCGATCCCAAGCCGGATACTATTTATGTCCCGGATGAGATAGACGACTCGGCGCATAAAGAGGCCGGATTTCAAACTGTTACATCGAGCCTTTTAAAGACCTCCGGGTTCTGTGCACAATGCCACCACTGCCCGCCAAACGTGCCCTGGGAGAAATGCCCGACATTATATACGACCTATGTCGAAGGGTTTTTGAGCAAAGGAAGAACAGAGACCTGCCAGGGCTGCCACATGGAGGGTGAAAAAAAGAGCCACCGCTTCCCGGGCCCTGATGACCCTGATTTAATGAAAGATGCCGTTACTCTCAATATCAACGCAAGGCCGACAAGATACATTGACAACTACAACGGAATGTTTCTGCCCGCGATTGCTGTAGAGATTGATGTCACAAATAATGCCGGGCATGTACTCCCTCACGGATGTGCGGTACTGCCAAAAACAGTATTGGACATAAGCGTGAAAGATCAGGATGGGAAAGAGTTATTCACAAGACAAAAAGAATACTCTGTTAATGATCTCTACTTCAAAGGGGGTAAAAAGGTTGCCATGGCTGAATGGGATATAACAGCCACAGAACATATGGATCTCGGCCTGAAACCTCTTGAGACCGATAAAAATATATTTATCATACCGTTAGAAACAGGGACAAGATTTGTTGAGGTTGAGGCTGTTCTAAAATACCTCTACACCAGAGACAGCTCTTTTACAATGAAAAATGTGATACGGAAAGTTGATATTGAAGATGCGCCTTAGCTGCTATGCCCTAACCTGCTTGCGGTTAAGGTTCTTAAGATAGTCCTTTTTCAGCCTATCAACCAGCTTGTTCCTCTTATTAAGCAGCCCTGACTGAGCACGCGGCTTAGCCTTGTTCAATATATAGCTCACAAACAAAGGCAGCATGAAACTGCAGTCGCCGTATGAGACTATGGTCTTGGAGAGCGCGCTCGGGTCTATCTTGCCCCATGAGACAGCTTCTGAAGGCGTGGCTCCGCTCAGGCCGCCTGTGTCTGGACGGGCATCGGTGAACTGGATAAAGAAGTCATGGCCTGCCTCTTCCAATCCGAGGACTTCCTGTATATGCGGCTCGGTCTGCAATACAAAGTTCTTGGGGCTGCCGCCGCCAAGCAGAAGCACCGCGCTCTTGCCGCCTTTCTGTTTTATGTCATAGACATAGCTTGTCACCTCATTGATATCAAGATGCGTGTCGATATTGACCGCTTTATCTTCAAGCATCAAAGCCGCAACATTCATGCCTATGCTTGAATCCGCAGGTGATGAGGTATGAATAGGAATGCCGCATTCATATGCAACGGCAAGTACGCTCTGATCCTTCATGGATGGCCTTAACTTCGCTATCTCCCTTCCGAGAACCGCATGTATCTCAGCGCTGGAACAGGATTCTGAACGGCCTGAAAATTCACGGCGTATCGTCTCGCGCACAAAATTATCAGTATCCAAAAGAGCATCATAGTCAAGAAAGATATCATAGATCCTGATGATCCCGTCATCCCTGAGCCGGGCATCATCAGCAACAGCGTGCCCTCTGCAAAATTCATAGCCGAGTGATAGATGTATGTCATGATAAAGGTTGGCTCCGGTGGATACCATCCAGTCGATCATCCCCGCCTTCATCATTGGGATAAGGCAGCTTCTGCCTATCCCTGCAGGCACAAGCGCGCCTGCGAGAGAAACTCCGATTCTTACATCCTTCTTTACTATATGGCCGGCAAAAAGCTCACATGCCTTTCTGAATGACCCGGCATTGAATGAGAACATTGAGCTTTCAATTATCTGGTCAGCCGTCATCCCTGCCTTTAAAGGCTTCGGGTTAAGCAGCGAGCGGCATTTAAAATGAGGGCGTTTCTTCTTGTTATTCTTCACTGAACTCTCTTCCTTTTAAAAAGTTTCCCGGTAATTATATCACACCGCATAATAACAAAACCAAGCTTCTTCGCAGCCATATTAATTTTAAACAAGCCGGATAGTTGATGATAAATTCAGAGACATTGCCGGGTGACAATGCCTCTGTCAAAACGCGAAAATATCTTATGGTGGAGGCGCCGGGAATCGAACCCGGGTCCGGAAGCACTACATCGCAGCGTCTACATGCTTATTCTGCCATTTGGAACTTCAGCTTCAGAATCGCCGGCAAAAAGGCTGCTCTGTCACCTATCTCTTTTTGTCTCGCCCAAAGCACAGGAGAAGAACCCCAGGCCAGCCCGCTATCGGCGTTTCTTCCGGCTCGCAGGCATTTACCGGAGAAACGTCACCGCTTATTTAAGCGGCAAGAGCCAATTCAGTGTTGGCGTTTGTGTTTGTTTGCCTTTTAACGTGATGGCACACGGCATGCAACCCCGACTTCGAAACCCCCGTCGAAGCCTGTCGCCCCCTCTGACATTTCCTGATCTATTATAACATTAATACCGAAACCGTTTATCATTCCAGCAATAAACCTTCCCCTTTGATAAAATATTCAACAGGTTAACAATAATGATCTTAATAAGCGCATGCCTTATCGGCATAAACACAAGATACGACGGAAATAACTGCGAAAAAAAACGTTTCAAAGGCCTTGTCGCAGAAGGCAATGCTATTCCTATCTGCCCTGAACAGCTCGGAGGCCTGCCGACGCCGAGGGAAGCTGTTGAGCTTATCGGAGGAGACGGCAATGCGCTTTTAAATAATGATTCAAGAGCGATTGGAAGCAAATCAGGCAACGATTATACACATAATTTCCTGAGAGGAGCCAATGAGGTACTTAAGATCGCTCATATGCTGAAGATTGAAAAAGCCATCCTGAAAGACGGAAGCCCTTCATGCGGAAGCACCTATATTAAAAGAAAAGGAAAGAAGGCAAAGGGCATAGGCGTAACTGCTGCTGCGTTATTAGCGGCCGGGATAGAAGTTGAATCAGATGAGATGAAGAGGCCTGTCGGCAAAAGATGATACCGTATAAAGACGACAACCCTACCAGCACCTTCCCTTTTGTAACGATAATGCTGATCGTTGCGAACATGTATGTATTCTTCTATACGATTACACATATGTCGAACCCTGATGATTACAAGAACATCGTGTATTCCTATGGAGCGATCCCTTCATACCTTCTCTCATTTGATAAGCTGCAGCCCATCCACCCGTCGCTTACAGTCTTTACCTCAATGTTCATGCACGGCGGATTCCTACACCTCGGGAGCAACATGCTCTACCTGTGGATATTCGGGAATAATATAGAAGATACACTTGGCCATTTCATGTTTTTGATATTTTATATCCTTTGCGGCATCGCAGCAGCATATGCCCACGCTTTTACCGCTCCTTCGTCTCTCATGCCGATGATCGGAGCCAGCGGCGCAGTCTCAGGGGTGCTCGGGGCATACATCCTGATGTTCCCCCGGGCAAAGGTCTACACATTGATATTCCTTGGTTTCTTCATCCAGGTCATAAGGCTTCCCGCCTACTTTGTGATCGGCTTCTGGATAATTATTCAGCTGTTAAATGGAGTTGTAAGCAAGGGGGTCGCGGACCAGGGCGGGGTCGCATGGTTTGCCCATATAGGAGGATTTCTTTTTGGTTTGGCGCTGATGATGCTCTTCTTCAGAGGTTATAGAAACAGAAGATATTCTCTTTAGGCACGTTACAAGAATAGGTTACTATCTGCCTCAGTCATTTTTTATATTGCCGATTGCCTTGTAATATTTCCTTGATTTTGCTAATATCTTACTTGTCTTTTGGCACTCTTGATAATGGAGTGCTAACAATACCTGTCAAAGGTATTGAATAGGCAAAAAAATAGTTGTATAACTTTTTTAACTAAAAGAAAGGAGAAACAGAGATGAAGTTCAAACCGCTTAAAGACAGGATATTGGTTAAATATTCTGAAGAACCGACAAGAAGTGCAGGAGGCCTTTACATACCTGATTCAGCTAAAGAGAAACCTCAAAAGGGTGAGGTCATAGCTGTTGGCCCGGGCAGGGTTACAGATGACGGCAAGCTGCAGAAGGTTGATGTCAAGAAGGGCGACGTTGTTCTTTTTGATAAATACTCAGGCTCAAAGATCAGCATGGACGACGTTGAATACCTTATTATCAGGGAAGATGACGTACTCGGCATCTTGGGATAATAACGCATAAAAACAACTTAATAATACCAGGAGGAATAAATGGCTAAGCAGTTACTTTTTAATGAAGAAGCAAGAAGATCATTACTCAACGGCATAACCGTATTGAGCGATGCTGTTAAGGCAACACTTGGACCAAAAGGAAGAAACGCGATACTTGACAGGAAGTTCGGCGCGCCGACGATCACAAAGGACGGCGTAACCGTCGCTAAAGAGATCGAGTTGAAAAACCCGTTTGAGAATATGGGCGCCCAGCTTGTCAGGGAAGTTGCCAGCAAGACATCCGATGTCGCCGGCGACGGCACAACAACAGCTACCGTGCTTGCCTATTCAATATTCAAAGAAGGCATGAAGCATATGGTATCAGGCGCGAATCCGATGGAAGTCAAAAAGGGCATTGAAAATGCCGTTGCCGTGGTTGTTCAGGAGCTCCAGAAGCTCAGCAAGACCGTCAAGGATAAAAAAGAGATAGCGCAGGTAGGCACAATCTCCGCGAACAATGACTCTGAGATAGGCGACCTGATAGCCGATGCCATGGACAAGGTAGGCAAGGACGGCGTCATAACCGTAGAAGAGGCAAAGGGCCTGGCAACAACCCTTGAGGTTGTTGAAGGCATGCAGTTTGACAGGGGATATATATCTCCTTATTTTGTGACCGATGCCGAGAGGATGGAGTGCGTTCTTGAAAACGCGCTGATCCTTATCCATGAAAAGAAGATAAGCGCAATGAAGGACCTGCTCCCTATTTTAGAGCAGACAGCCAAGATGGGACAGCCTCTTCTCATCATCGCAGAAGACGTCGAAGGCGAAGCTCTTGCAACCCTTGTTGTGAACAAGCTGAGGGGAACGCTTCATGTATCAGCAGTAAAGGCTCCCGGTTTCGGCGACAGGAGAAAGGCGATGCTTGAGGACCTCGCAATTCTTACAGGCGGAAAGATGATCACTGAAGACCTCGGCATGAAGCTTGAGAAGGTTCAGTTATCAGACCTCGGCAAGGCAAAGAAGATCACCATTGACAAAGAGAACACCACTATTGTTGAAGGCGGCGGCGATGTAAAAGCGATAAAGGGCCGTGCAAGCCAGATAAAGGCTCAGATAGAAGAGACAACTTCTGACTATGATAAAGAGAAGCTTCAGGAGCGTCTCGCCAAGATAGTCGGCGGAGTTGCAGTTATCAATATAGGCGCGGCAACAGAGACCGAGATGAAGGAGAAGAAGGCGCGCGTAGAGGATGCGCTTCACGCTACGAGAGCTGCTGTTGCAGAAGGCATAGTCCCCGGCGGCGGAACCGCTCTCCTGAGGGCGCTTCCTGCGCTTGAGAAGATGAAGGTTGAGGGCGATGAGAAGATAGGCCTTGATATCATTAAGAGGGCTATCGAAGAACCTATCAGGCAGATCGTGGCAAATGCCGGCCTTGAGGGTTCCATCATCGTTGAGAAGGTAAAATCAGACAAGAACAAGAATTTCGGCTTTGACGCAAATTCTGAAAAATACACTGATATGCTGGAAGCAGGCATCATCGACCCGACAAAGGTCACCAGGTTTGCTATACAGAACGCGGCATCAGTAGCAGCGCTTATGCTTACTACAAGCGTTATGGTGGCTGATATGCCTGAGAAAGAAAGCGCACCGGCAATGCCTGATATGGGCGGTATGGGCGGCGGCATGGGTGGCATGGGCGGAATGTACTAAACCTCATCAACCTGAAACAACTACAAAAAAGGGGCAGGATTCTTCCTGCTCCTTTTTTTATTCTTCCGGAAAAAAGGCGTTACATTTTATTCCTGCTCATCTTCGAATAATATTCCATCTCAAGAAGCCGCACCTTCTTTTCAACGCCTGCGGAATATCCGCCTATGGAGCCGCTTGATTCAACTACCCTGTGGCATGGCAATACTATCGGTACGGGATTCTTTGAGAGCGCCTGGCCTACCGCCCTTACGGCAGAGGGGCTGCCTATCTTCTCGGCTACCCATTTGTACGGCCTTGTTTCACCGTACGGGATATCCTTGAGTGAGAGCCAGACACTCTGTTCAAAGTCAGTCCCCTTTAGAAAATTTATATCCTGATGGAATTCAGTCTCAACTCCGCTGAAGTAAGACGCCAGTTCCTTAATAAAACTCTTGGGCGCAGCGCCTTTTTTATAAGCAGCCTTCAAGGGTTTATGAAAAGAGACCTCGACAAGAGACCTTCCGGAAAAAAGCAAAAAGAGAGTGCCTATAGGAGTTTTAATAATGTCATAGAATATGGAGGGCTTTTGCATTTAACTTATTTTGAACTGGTCCTCTTTGCCTCAAGAACTCCATTCACCCCGGAGAGCTTTTTAATGACGCTGTCAAGCTGGGCCTTGTCCTTTACCTCAAGAGTAAAGTTGAAACGCGCCCTCTTCTCATGAGTTGTTGTGGCATCGATATGGCTTATATTAACGTTGTCACTTGAGATGACCGCGCTCATATCCGCAAGCACACCCGGCTTGTCAACAGTGTACACAACGACCTTTACAGGATAAGTGACCGAATCTTCTCCTGACCACTCAACATCCACAAGACGGTCCACGTCAATCGAATTCACATCAAGGGTTGCGCAGTCTGCCGAATGTATGGAGACCCCTCTGCCTCTTGTGACAAAACCCGCGACCTTCTCTCCCGGCAGCGGATAACAGCATTTGGCGCGGTTGAACATTATGTCATCAATGCCTTTGACGCTTATCCCGGCAGCCTTCTTAGGCTTCTCGTCTGCTGTTTTTCTGGAGACCTTTTCATCCTTCACCGGCTCCGGCAGAAATTTATTTATAGCCTGTACTGCGGATATCTTGCCGTAACCGATGGCGATGAATAGATCCTCATGGGTCTTGATCTTATACTGTTGGGCAGCTTCTAATAATTCTTTTGATTTCAAAAGGTCTTTGCTGAGCCCATGCTTCTTCAGTGTCTTTTCAAGAAGCTCTTTCCCCAGCTCAAGGCTTCTCTTCCTCTCCTCTGTCTGTACCCAATGCCTTATGCTTGTCTTTGCCTTCTGGCTCTTGACAAACTTAAGCCAGTCCCTGCTCGGATTCTGAGATGCGGAGGTCAAAACCTCGACCGAGTCGCCGTTCTCCAGCCTCTGCCTTAACTGAACAATCTTTCCGTTAACCTTGGCGCCGGAGCATTTGTTGCCTACCGCCGTGTGTATGCTGTATGCAAAATCAACAGGAGTTGAGCCCTGGGGAAGCTCGATGATATCGCCCTTTGGAGTAAAGACATAAACAACGTCCGGCAGGATATTGCCCTTGACCGCTTCAAGAAACTCCCTTGCGTCAAGTGTATCCTTCTGCATGCGGACGAGCTCCCTCAGCCAGGCGATATACTCTTCATCCCTCCTTCTTGAAGACCTGGCATCTTTATACCTCCAGTGAGCAGCGATGCCTCCCTCCGCGATCCTGTCCATGTCCTCTGTCCGTATCTGAAACTCTATCTTCTCTCCCCTCGGCCCGATTATGGTTGTGTGAAGAGACTGGTAGAGGTTTGATTTGGGAGCGCCTATGAAATCCTTGAACCTGCCGGGAACCGGAGTCCAGAGAGAATGTATGAGCCCCATTATCGTGTAGCAGTTCTGCTTGGTGTCGGTTATGATCCTGATAGCGATAACATCATACACGAGCTCAAAAGGTATCTTCTGTTTCTGCATCTTTGAGAATATCCCGTAAAGATGCTTCACCCTTCCAAGCACCCTTGCCGGTATCCCCGACTCTTTGAGATGGGCCTCAACTATCTTGGCTATCTCATCAAGATACTCTTTCTGCTCCTTGCCTTTTTTGGTGACCTTGCGTTTCAGTTCCTTATATGTATCAGGCATAAGGTACATGAAGCTCAAGTCCTCAAACTCGGTCTTGAGCCCGCCCATACCGAGCCGGTTCGCAAGCGGGGCGAATATCTCAAGCGTCTCCTGCGCGATGCTCAGCCTACGCGCTTCCGGGAGGTGCTCGAGCGTGCGCATATTATGAAGCCGGTCGGCAAACTTTATAAGCATGACCCTGATGTTCTCAGCCATTGCGAGGAACATCTTTCTGAAGTTCTCAGCCTGCGCCTCATCCTTATTCTTCAGCTCCATCTTGCCGAGCTTTGTAAGCCCTTCAACAAGAAAGGCTATGTCATCGCCGAAGAGCTCCTTTATATCCTCAACAGTGGTCTCCGTGTCCTCAACGGTATCATGAAGAAGTCCGGCTGCGATGGTGTTGCTGTCAAGGCGCATGTCGCTTAATATGGCTGCGACTGCAAGCGGGTGCTCGATAAAAGGCTGGCCGCCTTTTCTCTTCTGTTTCAGGTGTGCTTCACAGGAGAATGCGTACGCCCTGCGCAGGATATCAAGGTCTGCCTCAGGGTTATACTGAAAGACCTTATCTATGAGGCCGTTGATAGTGCTTACTTCCTTTGATGCGGTCATGGTCTTATTATACAAGATGAGCCTGTTGCATCAGTAATGCAGCTCACTCAAGGCCGTATCTCTTGAGTTTCCGCCATAAAGAGACCCTGTCTATGCCAAGCGCCTGCGCAGCAGCCGTCCTGTTGCCGTGCACCTCTTTCAATGTCCATTTAATATATTCGATCTCCTGGTCCTCAAGCGACGGAATTACATTGTCTTTTTTTCTGAAGGTCTTTACGCTCAAGGTCCTGATATCTTCCGGCAGATGCCTCTCATCTATAACGTTGCTGCTGGAGAAGGCAACCCCCCTCTCTATGATATTTTCAAGCTCTCTTATATTGCCGGGAAAATCATAGTTCATAAGTATCGAGATCACCTCAGGCGAGATCTCCGTGACATTCTTCTTCATGAGCGCGGAGTACCGCTTCAGAAAATAATAGCTCAGCATGGGGATATCATTCCTTCTTGCTGAAAGAGGCGGGATATTAAGGGCAACAACATTGAGCCTGAAGTACAGGTCTTCCCTGAATTGGCCGGCCTTTATCACATCCTTGATATCCCTGTTGGTTGCCGCGATAAACCTTACGTCAGCCTTTATCGGCTCTGTGCCTCCAAGCCTCATGAATTCCTTCTCCTGTATCACCCTCAAAAGTTTTACCTGCATGGCAGGCGTCATCTCTGTTATCTCGTCAAGAAAAAGAGTCCCGCCGGATGCTGTTTCCACCAGCCCTTTTTTAAAAGTGTTCGCGCCTGTGAACGCCCCTTTTTCATGGCCGAAGAGTTCATTGGAAAGAAGCTCCTCTGTCAGGGCTCCGCAGTTTATGGCTACAAAAGGCCTTTCCGCCCTGCCGCTGTTAAAATGTATGTATCTTGCGACCAGTTCTTTTCCCGTACCGCTTTCACCGGAGATGACCACATTGCAGTCGGTCGGAGCCACCTGTCTCGCTGTTTCGAGAAGCTTCTGCATTAAAGGGTTCTGGGTTATTATCTTTGCCTTGCCTTCGAACTTCTCTATCTGCTCTCTTAGCAGCGCATTCTCTTTCTTAAGGTTCACCTTCTCCAATGCGTCCTTTACAACTTTTCTGACCTCATCCAGCTTGAAAGGCTTTGCTATATAATGATATGCGCCTTTCTTGATCGTCTCCACGGCAGATGTAATGGTCGCGTATGCCGTTATCATAATGACCTCTGTGTCGGGATGCGTCTCTTTGGACTTCTCAAGTATCTCTATGCCGTCAACCTTCTCCATCTTCAGGTCTGTCAAAACAATATCGAACTCCTCACTCTGGAGCAGCTTGATGCCCTGAGGGCCGCTTGATGTCGCGACAACCTCGTATCCCTCTTTTTTCATTATATGTTCCAGATTTCTCAGGGCAACCTTTTCATCCTCAACGATCAATATCCTGCCGTTATTCGCCATATCCTTCACTCCTTGGGAAATATTTCAATAATGAAGCTCGTGCCGTATCCGGGCTCGCTCTCAACAATGATAGAGCCGCCGAGCTCCTTGATAATGTTATGGACTATAAAGAGCCCAAGCCCGTAGCTCTTTTTTGTTTTCTTGGTTGTAAAGAACGGGCTGAAGATATTCTGTACCATCTCTTCGCTCATGCCTGAACCGGTATCGGATACAACGATCTCTATCCGTCCGTTCTCAGGGATCTTCTTCGCGGCGATAACTATCTTACCCTCATCGCTGATAGAGTCCACACTGTTCTTGATCAGGTTTATGAATACCTGCTGGAGCTTCTGCTTGTCAGCGACAAACTCGATGTTCCCGGGTATCTTTATCGAGAGCTGGACCTTTGTCGGGATATCGCCCCTGAGAAAGTGAAGTGTCTCGTCAACCGCCTTTTTAAGGTTCACCATCTCCTTGTCGCTCTTCCTTGAGTAGCCGAGCATGGAGTTGACGATATTTTTCGCCCTGTCTGTTTCATCTTCAATCTGCGTCAGGAGCTCTTTCTTGTATTCATCATCGCCGCTCTCTATCTCCTCCCTTAATATCTGGGCTGAAGTGGAGATATTGGAGATAGGGTTATTAAGTTCATGTGCGACCCCGAAGAGCAGCGTGCCGAGGGACGCGAGCTTTTCCGATTGCACAAGATATCCCTTCCTCTCTTCAAGTTCATGCAGCATCCTGTTAAACGCGCTGTTGAGCGATATCATCTCCTTGTCCCTGGTCTCGATCGGAACAGGCGAGAACTCGCCCATCGAGACCCTCTCCATATGCTCTTCAAGTATCCTCAGCGGCTGTATCATTTTTTTATAAAACAGTATCGCGCCTATTGAGCCGGCAGCCATAAAGAACATTATTGAGAGAAGCACCTTATGCCTGGCTGACCACAGCGTTTCCTGCATGATCTCCCGTTCAGTCTTTGACAGCTTCTCCGCTGCCGTAACAAGCCTCCGTCCGACTTCCCGCAGTATCTCCTCACTGCTGCTGATATCTGTATCTATGGAAGGCAGCGCTTTCAACAGCTCCTTGTACCGCTGCAGGTCTTTTCCGATCTCAAGCAGCTCATCATTTTTTGCAAATACCCCGAGCGAGCTTCTGTTGTTTGCCAGAAGGCCTTCAGCCTTGTTCACATAAATAAACAGCTCACTGTAATCCTCATCTTTTTTATATAAGAAATAATTTTTCTCAAATCTTTTTATCTCAAGGGTTGTATCAAAGAGATCCGAGACTATCGCCCCGGACTCCACCATCTTCTCGACTTCACCGAGGCTTGTACGGTTCACAATGATGACCACTGCCATCAATATCAGGGCAACAACATAGAACAATGCCAGTTTCTGTTTAATGCTGCTGGGCGCGCGAACCATAAAATTATAATAATAATAATCGTTGCAAATTGCAATCAACAGACACTTATCTGCAACACTTGCCTCCCGCATTAAATACATAGGCGTTTTAAAAAAATCATAAAAAATTATTGCATTATGCAACAAATCAAAAAAAGGCCATTTTTACACACTGTCAAAATTGCTTTAAATACCAATGGGTTACAGACTGAAAAATACTGGCACGGAAAGTGTAATAGATAATGCAAAAGCTTTTTGAAAAGGAGGAAGGAATGAAGGGTATATCAAAGAAATTTGAACAGATATTTTCAGCCGCAGCCTTTGCGGAAGAAGGGGAGTTTGAGACTGCGAGGGAGATTTCAAGAGGAGGGCAGACATTGGCCGGCAAGATCAAAACCCTTAAAAGTGAAGTTGAACTCTCGGTTGATAACCTCGTGGCAATGGCTGTCACATTTGCAGAAGCAGGGGAGCATGACAAGGCGCTGGAGATCATGAAAGAGGCAGAGGAAAAACTTGCGGGTTTAAACCAGGAACTGCAAAGAGACTTTGTATCTTTATCCACATCAGCCGGTTCAGCCCATGTTTAACAGATCTATAAATATCAAAAAAGGAGGAAGGCAATGAAGACTATCGCAGAAAAATTCGAACAGGTATTTGCCGCTGCGGCGTTTGCGGAAAGCGGAGAGCATGAGACAGCGAGACTCATAATGAAAGAATGCGTGCCGGCGAAAACCGGGAACCGGAAGCACATCCCGGCAAAAGACAATATCCTGACCCGGCCTGTAAAGGCGAATTAAGCACAAAGGGAATATGAAAAGATTACAAAAAAGATTCGAAGACATCATGTCAGCAATAACCTTTGCTGAAGAAGGCGAGTTTGATACGGCGAAAGAGCTTCTCAACGAAGGCAGAAGAGTGCTGTTCGCGGTAAAGGAAGGACAGGACGACGGCAGGGCGTTCAGGTACGCCCTCAATGTGTGCAGCAGGATCGGAGCAAGCCTTGACATACTGTATGTCTCTCCAAAAAAGATCGTCAGCCCGCTCATAGACCAGTTTGTCGCCGAATTAAAGAATCAGGGGATCAGACACAGCTTATTTCACACGAACGGCTGCCTGAAAAACCAGATAATCGATTATACGGATAAAAAGAAAGGTATCCTTTTTGTAATTGTCGGGTCATCAGAAAACCTTGCGGTTGACTGCAGAAGAAAAAATAAAAAACTGTCAGATGCGTGGGACAACCTGAGATGCCCTTTAGTGGTGGTCTCTGATCTTGAAACAGCTTAATAAAAAATAAGGAGAAAATATGGCAAAAAATTATCAATCAAAGAAGCCGGTCGGAAAGATGCTCTTTATGGGCATAATTTCCACAGCGCTTTATGTCGTGCTGCTTTCACAGCAGGACATGCTTAACGAGTATTTCGGAAAGGGCGGGGTATACGCGTTCCTTCCGATAATCACGGCTTTTCTTTTTTCATTTATACACGGTACATTCACGGGCGACTTCTGGACTGTCCTTGGGATAGAGGCAGCCAGGAAGAAAAAGGAGGTGAAGTAAGATGCACGACACAGTTAACGCAGTTGCCAATTTCATCAATCTTGATACAGCAAATATTATCTATCTCTTTCTTGTAGGATTCGTCGGCGGACTTGTAAGCGGATTCATAGGTTCAGGCGGAGCATTCGTTCTCACCCCCGGCATGATGAGCCTGGGTGTGCCGGGGCTCGTAGCGGTGGCAAGCAATATGTGCCACAAATTCCCGAAGGCGCTTGTCGGAGCGATCAAGCGCGCAAAATACGGGCAGGTGGATGTCAAGCTCGGCATCGTACTCGGCATCTCAGCGGAGGCCGGAGTCCTTTACGGAGCGCATATACAGGAGAGCATTAAAAAGTCATTTGGAGAAGCCGGGTCAAACCTGTATGTCAGCGCGGCATTTGTAGTGATCCTTGCCGTTGTCGGCGGATTTGTATTGCTTGACGCATGGAAGACTTACAGATCTGGCAACGCTCATGAAGAGGAAAAGGTCACCAAGCTCGCGCGCTGGGTGCAGTCAGTCAACATCCCGGGAACAATGGTCTATTTCAAAAGCATCGACGCAAAGGTCTCCATACTCTTTACTATTCCGCTCGGTTTTGCAACCGGAATGTTAGCCGCAACGATCGCGGTCGGAGGTTTCATCGGAGTACCGTCAATGATATATGTATTAGGCGCGCCAAGCCTCATGGCATCAGCGACAGAGCTTGTCATCGCATTTGTAATGGGATTGGGCGGTTCATTTAAATTCGCGATGCACGGGCTTGTTGACATCCGCCTCGCGATGATCATACTCGGAGGTTCCCTTTTCGGCATCCAGTTAGGCGCGATAGGAACAACCTATGTAAAGCCTTTCATGATTAAGGTCGTCATGGGCGTGATCATGGTAACGGTGCTCTTCAGCCGCGCCCTGATGGTTCCGGTCTATATGTCACAGCTCCATCTTATACAGGAGATCAGTGAAGGCACGGCAAAATCATTAAAGAATGTAAGCTTCGGCATTATGATTTTCGCCCTCGCGCTCGGCGCCTTTATCGTCCTGAGGGCCATGTGGCAGGGGCGCAAGGCTGAGAGGCTTCAGCATGCGGGAGAGGTTTTAGGACACGGGAAGGTATAACACTATGGGAAGATATAGAAAACTCCTGGTAGCGGTTGACGGCTCGGAATCAAGCATTCATGCCTTAAAAGAATCCTTTAAGCTTGCGACAAATGAAGGAAGCTGGATAACCGTTGTATCTGTGGTTCCGCCATACATGGGCGACCTGGACCTGGTTGCCGTGGGAAATGTCCTTGCATCTGCCGGAAAGCCATGTGAAGAAGCGCTCGCGCAGGCAAAAAAGACCGCAGAGGCTGAGAGGGCGCTGATAAAGACGGTCTGTGAGGAAGGAGAGATACACGAAAGGATAGTTGACCTTGCGGACGCGGAAAACTGTGATCTCATAGTCATGGGAAGAAGAGGAATGAGTCGGCTTGAAAGGGCGCTCCTCGGCAATGTCACTGCGAGAGTTATCGGTTACAGCCATAGAGATGTCCTTGTTGTGCCGAGAGACACCACGGCAGGATGGCAGAAGATACTCGTTGCGACCGACGGTTCAAAATTCAGCAAAGCCGCCGCCGAAAAAGCGATAGACTTTGCGAAATCATACGGCGGAGAACTCATGGCCATATCGGTTGTGGATGTTCCCACAGAGTTTTACGGTGAAGCGCCTCAGATCGTTGAGGATATGGTCAGGAAAGCAGCGGGCTATGTGGAAGACATAAAAAAACAGGCGGATTCAGCAGGTATAAAAGCAGAGGGTTTTGTCAGAGAGGCGGAGGCATATCAGGCAATCACAGACATGGCAAGGGAACAGAACGTGGATACTATAGTGCTGGGCTCACACGGCAGGACCGGATTAAAGAGGCTTCTTATGGGGAGCGTCGCGGAGAAGATCATAGGACATTCCCCCTGCCCTGTGCTTGTGGTTAAATCCTGATTCAATTAGAATTTCGGATAATAATACCCGGTAAAAAAGCCCCTTGGAATATCTTAAGGGGCTTTTTTATTTATTCGTTGAGTTAGAATAATAAAATTATGTCATTAAAGAAAAAGATAATCCTGAGTTTTCTGGTCAGCGGATTTATCATCACACTGCTCTCAATATTTTTATACCTGAATTTTATAGAAATAAAAAAAGAGACCGCCTTTCTTGAACTTACCGATACCATACGAAGCAAATCGCTGCAGCTAAGGCGGCATGAGAAAAATTACTTTCTTTACGCGCCCGCGAAAGCTGAAGAAGAATCAGAAGCTATCTATGAGTATCTCAGTGAGCTTGATGACATTCTCAAAAGCATTGACCCTTCTTCAATGGATCGGACAGCCTCCCTGAAGACGCTTGTGCGTGAATACCGCGAACAATTCGGCAAAATAGAAAGATTGCTGGGTACGGCAATGGCTGAATCGGAAAGATTGAAAATATCTTCCCCGGCATACTTGAAGATCAGCCGTCTAATAGAGTCTAATTTCCTGGATAAACCGCTTGAAGATGTGAATTATCTGCAGGAGGTCTTTGCGCTGAGATCAGACCATAACCTCATATCCTGCCTGAATGAATTTGACGCTGAGATCAGCGCCCTCAGAAAGACCGGTGAAAACATCCTGGCGAGTTCCAAAGAGCTCGATAAAACAGCAAGGGAAAAGGTAGACAGCTTTATCAATATGTCCCGGACTGCCATTCTCGTATTCTTCCCTCTCTTCCTGATCGTGGGATTCGGGGCCATTCTGTTCATAATCAGCAATGTTGTAAAGCGGCTGCAGCTGATCACGGATCTCATAGAAAAGACCGGAAAAGGTGATTTTACCCATACCTCCGAGCCTGCATATAAATGGGGCAAGGATGAGGTGGGGCATCTCATCAGGAAGTTCAACGATATGGAAGAGCTGCTTTCCCATAGGGAAAAGGAGTTGCTCCGGAGCAAGAAGCTTTCAGCGATAGGCATGCTCGCATCAGGAGTCGCGCATGAACTCAATAATCCGCTGAATAATATCTACACCACTGCCCAGCGGCTTACGAAAAAGTCAGGTGATCAGATCCCGTTATCTGTTAAAAACGGGCTGGACGATATCTTCAGCCAGTCCTTGAGAGTCAAGGGCATTGTCAGTGATCTCCTTGAATTTGCAAGAGGCAGGGAGCCGCATATTATGGCCGTAGAACTGCGAAGCTTCATATCCGGAGCATATAAACACCTCGGCAGCACAATAAGCACGGGAAACGTACGGTTCACACAGGAACTGCATCCGGATGAGATAGTCATGTACGCAGACCCGGAACAGCTGGAGCAGGTCTTCATTAACCTTTTCACCAATGCTGTTGACGCCATGTCCGGAGAAGGGGCCCTGACAGTGAAAGCAGAGGAAGAGGACAGCCTTGTAAGGATAAGGGTATCTGATACGGGAAAGGGGATATCACGTGAAACACTTGAAAAAATATTCGAGCCTTTCTATACCACAAAGGATAAAGGCACGGGCCTCGGACTTGCCATTGTTTACAATATTATCCAGAAACATCACGGCGAGATACAGGCCGAGAGCGAAGAAGGCCGAGGGACGACATTCATCATAACTTTGCCAAAGGAGAATGCATAGCTATGTCTTTCAACATACTTGTCGCAGAGGATGAAGAGATAACACTCAACAACATTATCGATACCTTGCAGGAAGAAGGCTACAGCGTTTCCGCGGCAAAGGACGGAAGAGAGGCGCTTCAGAAGATCGAAGGCGGATACTTTGATGTCCTTATCACTGATATAAAAATGCCTTACATCAGCGGCATTGAGCTCCTTGAAAAGATCAAAGAGAAGAACCTCGATACAGAAGTGATCATAATCACCGGGTTCGGGAGCATCGGCTCGGCGGTTGAGGCCATGAAGAAAGGAGCCCATGATTATATTACAAAGCCTTTCGACCTTGATGAACTGTCGCTTCGGTGCAGAAAACTCTATGAGCAGAAGACGCTCAGAAAAGAGAACATCGCGTTAAAGACCTTCCTGGGAATGAACAAAGAAGTTCCTATCATCGCAAAGAGCGAAGGCATGAAGAAGGTATTGTCTGTCGTTGAAGGGATGAAGGATTCGGATTGCAGCGTCTTTCTCACAGGGGAAAGCGGGGTCGGGAAAAATCTTATCGCAAAGATAATCCATTCAAGCAGCAGGAGAAAGAACATGCCCTTCCTCTCCATAAACTGCGCGACCCTGACAGAAGAACTTCTTTCCAGTGAATTGTTCGGGCATGAAAAAGGAGCCTTTACCGGAGCTGTGATGACAAAACAGGGGCTTGTTGAGATAGCTGATACAGGAATACTTTTTCTTGATGAGATAGCAGAGCTGTCGCCGAGCCTTCAGGCAAAACTTCTGAAGGTTGTCGAAGAAGGGGAGTTCTACAGGGTCGGAGGGACAAGGCCCAAAAAGGTTGACGTCAGGTTTCTTGCCGCCACAAACCAGAATGTTAAAAATATGATATCTGAAGGAAGGTTCAGGGAGGACCTCTATTACAGGTTGAATATTATGGAGATATTCATCTCACCGTTAAGGGAACGTATCGATGACATAAAACCCCTGAGCGCGTACTTCCTTCAAAAGCATCTTCCAAAGTCCAATAAAAAGATAACTGGAATCACCAAAGAGGCGATGGACATTTTAATGAATTACAGTTTCCCCGGAAATGTCAGGGAACTGGAAAATATTATTGAACGCGCCATCATCCTCGAAAAGAGTCCCATGATAACGCCTGAGAGTATCCCCCAAAGCATCCGCCTTCTGCAGATAGAGACCCTTGATCCTGACAGACTGAAGACCGCTGATGAACTCGTTAAGGAATATGCCGAAAAGGTTCTCAAGATGTTCAGCAACAACAGGACAAAGGCGGCAGAGGCGCTGGGTATGTCAAGGACAAGCTTATGGAAGATATTGAAAGAAGATTAGTGTTAACACTGTTCACATTCTAAACGCTGCAAAATACTTCCTGTTAATTCATTCATTCCGTTTTTAAATCAATTAATTAGCGTTATATTTTTTCTGCAAAATCTGCAAAATCTCCTGTTTCTCACTGTTTGCATTCTAAACACATTTTTTTACCCTCTGAATTTAGCCTTTAATTTCAACATGTTTCACATGGCATGTTTAGTGCATTGCCTTAAGTGAAGCATAAGGAGGGTGAAAATGAGAAAACAGATCTTATTCGTTACATATGAGAATGAGGATTTTGATGAAGGCCTTTCATATGCCGTTGATCTTGCAAAGGCGATGAATGAGGATCTGACGATACTCATGGCCAAGAAAAAAAGTCTGATGAGAAGGTTTGAGGATCTTATGACCGCAGTCACCTTTGCCGAGGCCGGCGAACACGAAACAGCGCAAAAAATTCTCTCTGATAAGATGGGCCGCCTGTCACAGAACAGGCTTGATCAATTTCTTGAGAAATGCCAGAACGGGGGCATCGCTACTCAGGTCTATACGGTGGAGTTAGACGCGCTCTCGGCGATAAAGGATTTTCTCAAGGAGAAAAATACAGTTGATATGGTCTTGTTGAGCCCGAGCGTTATTGAGAACGGAAACATTACATCACGCGACTTGCAGAGGCTTGTAAGGACAGCTTCAAGGCCGATCGTGACAATGGCGCGGCAGATCTATGCGACGTAACTTTTAATGACAAGGACAAAATTTCAGGAGGAGAAGGTTTCATGAATTTTATGTATCTGTATTTACCGGTAGCATTGACAAGCATTAATATTGTAATCCCTGTCGGGCTCGGGCTCGCTGTCGGATTGCTCTCAGGCCTTTTCGGAGTCGGCGGAGGATTTTTGATGACGCCGCTTTTGATCATGTTCGGCATCCCGGCAACTGTCGCCGCCGCAACGGATTCAAACCAGATAGTCGCGGCGTCAACATCAGGGACATATGCCCACTGGAGGGTCGGCAACGTAGATTTCAAGATGGGGCTTTATCTTCTTGTCGGTGGCTTTATCGGCGGGCTTATCGGAGTTCAAAGCATAAAGGTTCTTCATGCTATGGGCAACGCGGACTTTGTTATTAAAATGACCTATATCTTCATGCTCGGAATAGTCGGCACATATATGTTAATTGAAAGCCTGAACAGCATGAGAAAGAAAAAGGCCGCAGAGGCAGAGGCGGAAAAGGATTCAGCCTTCACAAGATTTCTAAAGTCGCTTCCGCTTCAGACACATTTTGAAAAATCAGGGGTAACGCATTCCCTGCTGCTCCCGGTTCTCTTCGGCGGTTTTGTCGGCGTGCTCGCCGCGATCATGGGAGTCGGCGGCGGGTTCTTAATGGTCCCTGTGATGGTGTATATATTGAGAATGCCGATGCATGTTGTTGTAGGCACAAGCCTTTTCCAGATATTGTTCAACTGCATTGAGGTCACATTTCTCCAGGCATATACAAATCACAGCGTGGATTTTATCCTTGCGGTGCTTCTGCTGCTGGGTTCCACTGTCGGAGCGCAGATCGGCGCTGTATTTGGAAGGAAATTAAAAGGCGAACAGCTCAAAGTAATACTTGCAGTCATAGTGCTTGTTGTTACCGTAAAGATAATTTTCGACATTACATTAACGCCGTCATTACTTTTATCGCAGGCAGGAGGACACTAATCATGAAAGCGGTCAGCAATCAGCAATCAGCAGCCGGAATTATTTATCACACCATCTTCACATTAATGATTTCAATATTCATTTTAACCATATCAACAAACAATGCGTCAGCGGAATTGTCAATGAAGGCGAATCATGACGATATAAAGATCGACTTCTTTTATCACGGCAGCACCGTGAGCGTTGCCGGGGAGGCGGATGCCGGCACTGACCTGATCATCAAGATCGCTTCTCCTGAAGGGCATGAGGTGCTGAAACAGAAAGGAAAGGTGGCCGGCTTTTTGTGGATGAATACCGGAACACTGAATTTTGAAAAGACGCCGAACCTCTATTCCATCTACAGCACAAAAGATATTGATGCTATCCTGGGCGCGGATGATATGGATAAATATGTTATCGGATACCCCGCGTTAAGCAGGCATGTAGAGATAGCCCCGGTTTCAAATGAAGACGAAAGAACAAAATGGTTTAATGAGTTCGTGAAATACAAAGAATCATCAAACCTTTACAAGGCCTCCTCCGGCAAGATATTGATCTCGGAGAAAGACGGCAGGCAGTCTTATTATATTTTGACAAGCTGGCCTTATCAGGCCCCGCCGGGAGATTATCTTGTCACTATATATTCAGTAAAAGACAAAAAGATCATTGAACAGAAAGAAGCAAAGGTGCTGGTTGAACAGGTCGGCATCATAAAGACACTCGCCGGTATGGCTAAAAACAACGGGGCGCTATATGGGCTTTTATCAATTGCTGCGGCATTGGGAGCTGGTTTTGGAGTAGGCCTGGTCTTCAGAAAAGGCGGAGGGGCGCATTAATCATGTATAAAAACATATTGGTAGGCTTTGATGATTCACAATACAGCAAGGCAGCGCTGATCGAGGCGGCTAACTGGATAAAAAGACATGGTGGAAAACTGATCCTGGCTCACGCAGTCTTCTTTGACACTGAGGAATTCGGGATCGCGCCTGAACAGCTTGATAAACGCCTAAAGATCGGCGAAAAGGTGTGCATCCAGACAAAGGAAATGCTGACTTCTGAATTCGGCATAGAGGTACAATCCCTGCTCTGCCATGGTGAACCGCCAGCAGTCATAGTTGACATCGCAAGAGAGAAGAAGGCTGATTTAATAATGCTGGGCACATACGGAAGAAGGGGGCTTAACAGATTGCTCATGGGCAGCGTTACATCACAGGTTGTTGTGCATTCCCCAGTTGATGTGCTGATAGTGAAAAAACCGTGTACTGAATGCACGGGGGAATATAAATCCATCTTAGTTCCGTTTGACGGTTCGCCCTCCGCTCAAAAGGCATTAGAGCGCGCCTGCCATCTCTCAAAGATCGATAATGCGGAGATAAAGATCCTGTATGTTATTCCCCGCTATGAAGAGATGGTGGAATTTTTCAAAAGCAGTTCAATAAAGACAAGCCTTTTTCAGGAGGCGCAGAAGATCATTGACACTGCAAAGGGAATAGCCTCAAAGCTTGGGGCGCCTGCAAGAGATGAGATACAGGAAGGGAATGCGGCGGAGAAGATCATGGAAGCCTCAAAGAAACTTAAGAACGGCTTGGTAGTCATGGGAAGTTACGGATATACAGGCATTAACAAGGCGATTATGGGGAGCACGGCGGAAAGGGTGATCATGACCGCCTCATGTCCAGTGCTTGTGGTGAGGTAAATACAATGAGAGGTTTCAGAAAAATATTAATAGCAGTGAACGGTTCAAAGGATGTCCTTACACAAGGTTTGAAACTGGCACACGATGAAAAATGCTGGGTAACGGTCGTCAAGGTGCTGCCTCCAAACGAAGGCGACCTGAATCTTGTGGGGATAAAGAACATAGAGGATCTATTAAACAGCGGCTGCGCTAAAGAAGCTGCTGAGATAAATTCCATAGCAAAGACCGAGGGGGCGCTGATCAAGACAAGATTTGAAGAGGGCGCGCCTGACAAGAAGATCGTGGAGGTCGCGGAAGAGGAAAGATGCGACATTATCATAATGGGTATGAAAAAACGCCATTGGCTGAGAAAACTTTTCGGCGACAACACCGTCGGGAAGGTCATCAATCACGCACCCTGCCCTGTGTTTGTTGTCGGGAACTGAATACAGCCTGCTGTAACAGAGTAAAAAAGGCATGTAGTATAATATTTACATGCCTCCTGAAGATAAGAAGTCTGTAAAGGTCCGCAACCGCCGCGTCCACATGGCAAACGAGAGGACATTTCTCGCGTGGATAAGAACGAGCATAGGCATAATGGCATTTGGTTTTGTTGTAGAGAAATTCGCCCTGTTTGTAAAGCAGCTTTCATATTATCTGGGCAAAGAGATCGCTCCCCCATCTCACGGCTATTCGTCAATCTTCGGCATATTCCTTGTCGGCCTCGGCGCCTTAATGGGCGCGCTTTCATTTATCAGATACAAGAAAGTTGAGAAGCAGATCGATGAAGATACTTACCGGCCGTCGCGGATCCTTGACATATTGCTCGCCATATCTGTACTCGCGATCGGTATTTTTCTTGTGATCTATCTGATCCACAGCATCTGACACTGTGATGGATAATGCAAAAATAAAGGTTGTTCATGTATAGCCCGTACTACAGGCTTCAGATAACATCAAGCAGTTTTATTCATTGGCCATAAGTTTAAAAGCGATGAAATCAAGGATCATATTTGCCACACTGTTAATAGTAATGCTTACAATGAGCTGTGAGTGGTGCCGCGCCGAGTCTGATATGAATTCTAATCCGGCTGCATCCATTCTGCTGATCCCGCGATCTTCCGTATTCGATATAGATAAAGTACCGCAAGGCGCTGCCGGGTTTACTGCTTTGATCGAAAACAAGGGAGCCACGGCAATAACGATTGCTCACCCGTCTATCTGCTTCCCCGCCGGCTACGGTCAAGGTGAAACAAGACACTTTAGTGATTCCCACGGGAAGTCAGAGATCCTGTTGAAAATAACAAAACCTGACAACACTGATATCGTTCTGCGTGACGGGCACCTTTATTACTTTGATCCCGGCAATATTCCTTTTATAACGATCCCGCCGAACGGGACCGGATCATTTGATGTAGGATGGTTCTTCGAAAATGCAAGAGGCAGGTGGGAAGATGATGATAAAGCTGCAAAGGTATTCCTGTTGAGAGGGACGTATAAGATCAGCATCCTGCTTCGCAATGTCTTTCCCAAAGCGGCGTTGTATGATGAGATCACCAGGGAGAACAAATTTATTGATGTCTGGACCGGAGAAATCGAATCCGCGGTGACTACAATTGAAGTCAGATAATCCATAACAAGCCAGTAAGGTATCTTTGTCCCGTTCCATTCATTTATCGACGGCGTGAAAGCGCTGTCAAAACCAGTTGATGCCTCTATGTCCTTGATGAGTCCGCCTGTCGGTTAAAACTTGTCTGATATTCTTCTATTGTGGACAGATGAATAATGTGCATAAATAGCTAATATTTTGTGCTCTTGACAGGCATATACTATTTCGCTATTATATGCCTAAAGGAGATACATATGAGAGCAACGATCGACATAGACGACAAGCTGTTCGAAGAAGCGAAAAAATTGACATCAGTGAAAACCAAGAAGGATCTGATCCATCTTTCACTGAAAGAGCTTGTACGAAAGAAACGGGTCGAACATCTGCTAAGCCTGTACGGGACATCTTCCGTGGATCTGACAAAAGAAGATGTGAAAAGGTTCAGGAAGGATGAAGGCTGACCGGTATCTCGTCGACACGACCGTGTGGGTGGCATACCTGCGCGGAGGGGATGCATCGCTCAAGGATCGGCTTGGGGCGCTTGTGCGTGAAGACCGGGTGTTTATGAGCGAGATTGTTCTGACGGAAATTCTTCGGGGCGCCAAATCCGACAAAGACTACGCCATACTCCGCGAGGATTTTCTCGCCCTGCCGCAACTCGCAGTAACGAGAGACGTATGGGAAACAGCATGGCATACGGCGTATCATCTCAGGAAGCGCGGCGTCACCACGCCCCTTACGGATACGCTCATAGCCTCCGTCTGCATCCATTACAAATGTTCGCTAATCCATGCGGACAAACACTTCAATTTGATCGCGAAACACACAGACCTCAAAACGGTTGAGCTGTAAAGTCCTTTTACCCGGCCGGCCTCAACGCCTTGAGCTTCAACTGAAGTATCTTCGTCCCGTTCCATTCATTTATCGACGGGGTAAAGGCGCTGTCGAAAACAGTTGATGCCTCTATGTCCTTGATGAGTCCGCCCTTGTTAAAACCTATCGTATCCATGTATATCTTCTTCTGCTTGGTTCTCACCTTCAGGTGATTATTGCCTACGATCCTCGCATCTATGAGCTCAACGCCCTTTGCGCCCAGCACAGGCTCACTGTTTGTGGCGCCCAGCGGTTCAAGAAGGTTCAACTCTCTTAGGAGGTTGAAGTTGATATCAGAGAGCTCCACGCCTGCGTCTATTTCCAGCATCGGTATCATATCTTCATCACTGAGGCTCCGCGCAACCACCTGATTTATCCTCTCCTTAAAAAGAGGCAGGTTCGCAAGATTCATCTTTATGCCGGCTGCCTGCTCATGGCCTCCGAAATCCAGAAGATGTTCGGCGCATTCGCTGATCCCGTTGTAAAGATTAAAGGGCGGGATGCTGCGGGCTGACCCTTTTGCTATCGAGCCCTTTACGGCAAAAAGGAATACGGGCCTGTAGAACCTGTCAACAAGCCGTGACGCCACTATGCCGATAACGCCGGGATGCCAGTCAGCAGATGCGAGCACAATGGCATTGCCGGGTTTGTCAGGATCGATCATGGCGAGCGCGGATTCCAGAACCTCTTTCTCAATCTTCTGCCTCTTCCTGTTATGTTCCTCGAGAAGCGCCACTGTCTCATCAGCCTTTGTCCTGTCATCTGTCAGCAGAAGCTCTACAACATCTCCTGCGTCACTGAGCCTTCCGGCGGCGTTGATCCTGGGGATCAGGGTGAATGAGAGCATGACTGAGTGCAGCTCCGTGTCCGCCCTGAAAGCGTCCTTCATAGCCTGAATGCCTGTCCTGCATGAAGGCTTGTTTATCTCCTTAAGTCCGTAAGCGACAAATATCCTGTTCTCTCCTATGAGCGGAACAGAGTCAGCAACCGTGCCGAGCGCTACAAGGTCAAGAAAATGCTCAGGCAGAATATCCGCACTGTTGCTTCCAGGATCTTCGAGCAGCGCCTGAACAAGTTTATACGCTACACCTACCCCGGCAAGAAATTTAAACGGATACCCTGAGTCTCTTCTGTGAGGGTCTATGACGGCGACAGCTTCAGGCATCTTCTCTGGAACCTCATGATGGTCAGTGATGATGACATCTATACCTGATGCATTTGCTGAGGCAACAGCATCGAACGAGCTTATGCCGCAGTCAGCTGTAATTATGAGCCCGGCTCCGCACGCCTTTGCCTTCTCTACGCCGGTATTTCCGAATCCGTAGCCTTCTGTCTCTCTGTTGGGTACATGATAGAAGGCCTTTATGCCGAGCTTTCTGAATGCGGATACAAGAAGCGCTGTTGACGTCAGCCCGTCAGCATCATAGTCGCCGTGGATCAGCACCATCTCGCCTTTGTTCATGGCGGCCTTGACCCTCTCTACAGCCTTTGACATATCAGGCAGCAGCAGAGGATCGTGAAGATTATCAAATGAAGGATTGAGAAATTCTTTTATCGCGTCAGGGTCTTTTATTCCCCTGTTCACAAGGATCTGGGCGAAGGTTGTTGATATGGATGCTTTATTTGAAAGGTACCTGAGAAATTCAGGGTTGGTCCTGTTTACAAGCCAGCGTCTATTCATTATATTTTTGACAGGAATACAGAATGCAGAAACCGGCTATACGGAATGATAAAACTATATAATTTATCTACTGTCCTAAATCCAATATCCTGCCTGTTTATTTCTTGTTGCTGAAGGCCTTGTCCTTCCCAAGCATCACCACGACCGGGCTTGCGACAAATATTGAAGAGAATGTGCCGACTATTACTCCCAGCATGATCGCAAAGGCAAAATCGTGGATCACCTCGCCGCCGAAAATAAAGAGCGCCACCGCTGTAAGAAAGACTGTGAGCGATGTAACAATGGTCCTTGAAAGCACCTCGTTTATGCTGTCGTTGACGATCTCAAAGGTATGTTTCTTGAACCTGTCCTTCATGTTCTCTCTTATCCTGTCAAATACGACCACCGTATCGGTAAGCGAGTAACCCGCTATTATCAGAAGCGCGCTTATCAGCAGAAGGTTTATCTCCTTGCCTATGAGATAAAAGATGCCGAGAATGGCGAGCACGTCATGTAATGTAGCAACGGTGGCGCCGACACTGAACCTGAATTGAAATCTGAATGTTATATAAATAAGGATGCCGAGCATTGCAGCCATGACAGCCCACAAGGCGTCTCCTCTCAGCTTTGACCCTACCTTGGGCCCTATCTCTGTTGTTGAATCTACCACTATATTGCTGTTGGAAAATTTCTGCGACAGAACGGTTATTATCTTTCCGGAAAGTTCGCCGACCTTCTCGCCGGTCTTTTTTACGCGGATAAGGATCTTTCTTTCAGTCGGCAGTTCCTGGAGGTCAAAATCCTTTATGCCGCCTTCTTCAAGCGCCTTTCTCACTTCATGAAGCACAACCTGTGTGTTGAATTTGATCTGCACTGATGTGCCGCCTGCCAGGTCAATGCCGAGATTCGCGCTTCCCCTGGCAACCTGAACAGCTGCTACCAGCCCGAGAACTATCAATATCGCTGAAAAGGTCAGGGCGATGAACCTCTTGCCCATAAAATCGATCTTCGTATTTTTAACAAGTTCCATCATATGCTGAGCCTTTTTATATCATATTTTGAAGTGATCAGATCAAAGACCGTCTTGGTCCCGACAAGCGCGGTAAAGAGATTTATAAGAACGCCCCATCCGAGTGTGACGGCAAATCCCTTTATCGGCCCTGTTCCGAACTGGAAAAGGACAACGGCTGTTATAAGGGTTGTGACATGAGAGTCAAAGATGGTCCAGAAGGCCTTGTCATAACCTGAATCGATCGCAGACCTCGGGGTCTTGCCAAGCCTTAATTCATCGCGCATCCTTTCAAACATCAGAACGTTGCTGTCAACAGCCATTCCTATCGCCAGGATTATACCCGCGATGCCCGGCATCGTAAGAGTCGCTTTGAATACGGAGAGAACGCCGATAAGAAATACGATATTCAGCACAAGCGCAAAGTCGGCGATCAGGCCGGAAAGTTTGTAATACACTATCATGAATATAATGACCAGCAGGGCTCCGATCAGGCCTGCCTTGATACCTGCGTCAATAGAGTCCTTTCCAAGAGATGGGCCGACGGTGACATTTTGAAGCATCTTGAGCGGTGCAGGAAGTGAACCTGACCTCAGCACGATAACAAGGTCTTTTGCTTCTTCCATAGTATAGCTGCCGGTTATCTGTGCGCTGCCGTTTGGAATAGGCTCATTGATGGAAGGCGCTGAGTAGACATTATTATCAAGGATAATGGCAAGCCGCTTTTTAACATTATTAGTTGTTATCTGTTTAAAGATCTCCGCGCCGGTTGAATTAAATTCGATACCTACATACGGCTGGTTGCCCCTCTGGTCTATATTTACACGCGCCTCAGTAAGGAAATCTCCGGTCATCTGCGCCTGCTTCTTAACAAGGTATACCCTTTTAATTGTATTTCCTAAATCGTCAGAGACCTTTTCAAAAAGTATCTCATCACCTTCAGGTATCCTGCCGGCATATTGAGCAAGCAGCTCCGCTTCCTTATCAGCTTCGATAGAACCCGGCAGTTCCAGCGCAAGGGGATTCTCTTCATCAAGCAGTTTGAACTCGAGCACAGCGGTCTTTCCTACAAGCTCGATAGCCCGGTTTGCGTCTTTCACGCCAGGAAGCTGGACAACTATCTCGGATGCGCCCTGTCTCATTATTGTCGGCTCAGACACGCCGAATGCGTCTATCCTGTTCCTTATCGTCTCAAGCGCCTGGTCAGCCGAGAGATCCTTTATACTCTTAATCTCCTTGTCGCTCAGCTTGTAACTAATCATCCCTTCAGTCTTTGTGACCAGTTCCAGGTTAGGATAGCTCTCATTTATTACATTCTCTACCTTATCGCCGCCGGGCTTTACAGTTATCTCAAGATTGAGGAGTTCCGCCTTTGCATCAACGCCCTTCTCCTTGAAGATGTTCGTCAGGCTTCCCGCTATCCTCTCGGCGGTTATCTCAGCAGCCTTGTCTCCATCCACTTCATAGACAAGATGGACGCCGCCCTGAAGGTCAAGGCCGAGTATCAGGCCGTAATCCTTCAGCCATTCAGGCATTGATGAACGCAATGATGTTGACGGAAGGAAGAAAAGTATGGAAAGCACCGTTGCAGATAAAATCAATGAAACACGCCAGAAAAAATTCTTCTTCACTTAAGCCTTACTCCTTTTCCCTTAATCCTGCTATGAAATTCCTGCTGACCTTGACCTTTGTATCGTCCTTGACACCCACCTTGAGCGTCAGCACATCACCGTCAATCTCCTCAACGATGCCGTGGATGCCGCCGCTGGTTATGACCTTGTCGCCCTTCTTGAGGTTGTCAAGCACCTCTTTATACTCTTTTGCCTTTTTAGACTGCGGCCTGATGAGAAGAAAATAAAATATGGCAAATATGAATACTAACGGCAGAAAAGATGTCAGCATGGCGCCCACACCCTGCGGCTGTGCCCCTGCTCCCGGCGCGCCTCCCATTGCATAAGCTATATCTGAAAACATTATTGCCTCCGTTAGAAAACTGTCCTGTCAATTTGAAAAGCTTATTAATATACCTTTTCAGGGACATTTATTCAAGATACTTTCTGAAAATAATCTTTATTTTTATGATGTAGTGATTATGACCTGTATCATATACCAAACAAAACATATGTGGCATAATAAAACAAAAGGAGAAGATAAATGTTAAAGGATACCTGCCCGGGAAGCAATGAAATAAAACAGCCGAAGCCTGAAGATATAAAATGCCGCAGCTGCGGCGGCACGGTGGAGATATGGAGTGATGAGACCGAGGCCAAATGCAAAAAATGCGGCAGCGTTAACTCGCGCATATTAGGCCCGTCATGCATAGACTGGTGCGCGTTCGCAAAAGAGTGCCTGGGAGAAGAGAAGTACAAGAGGCTGAAGTCAGGGCAGACAGGGAAGAATTAAGCCATTACTCCGCAGTTTTCTTCTTTACATTTAAAAGAACCGACGCCCAGATCCCGATCTCATACAATATGATTATCGGCACTGCCATGAGTGTCTGGTTAAATGCGTCAGGCGTTGGCGTAAGGAATGCGGCGAGGATGAATGCTATAAGAATTGCATACTTCCTGTTCTTCCCCAGAAACTCCGTTGTCACTATCCCCATCTTCGTCAGAAAGACCAGTACCACCGGCAATTCAAAGACAATGCCGAAGCCCAGGATAAATTTCATGCAGAAGTCTATGTATTTGCCGACTGAAAGCATAGGCTTCAGATTCTGCGTCTTATAAGTGAGCAGGAAGTTCATTGCAAACGGAAGGACAATTATAAAGCAGAAGAGAGCGCCTGCTGAAAAAAGGAAGGTAGTGACCAGGACAAAAGGAAGGGCGTACCTCTTCTCTTTCAACAAAAGGCCGGGAGAGATGAACTTCCAGATCTCATAAAATATAACCGGCGAAGATAATATGAACCCGGCGATGAATGATATCTTGAAGTGCATCCACAAGGCTTCCGCAGGCTCAAAAAAGAAGAGCTCGATCTCAGGATTATTGGCGGGCTCAAAAGCGAAATAAGGCTTGGCCAGAGAAAACTTCAGGATGTTATGCAGAGGCATTGTAAGGAGGCTGAATATATCTTCGGAATAATAGAAGCATATGCCGAAAGCTGCCGTAAGAGCGGCTAATGAAATGAGGATCCTTTTTCTAAGGTCTCCCAGATGCTCTGCAACCGGCATCTTATCCATTCTTGCCGGTACCTGACTCTTCTTTATATTTTGGATCGCTTGGATCCTTCAGCTCTTCCCCGGCTTTTGCAGGCTCTTTTCCCTCCCCTTTTTCTCCGAGGTCTATCTTGCCCTCTTTCATAAGGCTGTTCACGACATTCTCACGCGCCTTCCTGATCTCTTCCTCTACCCCGTCCACATCTATGCTCTCTGTCACGCCGCTTAAGGCTGACTTCAGCTCCCTGATCCCTTTCCCGAGCGTCCTGCCGAGTTCAGGCAGCCTCTTCGGGCCGAATACAATTAGGGCGACTATAAAGATTATGATCAGTTCCTGCGTGCCGATATCAAACATAATTAAGTTAAAGGTATCAGAACTAATGAGCCGGTGTCAATTTTTCAGAGGCTTGACCTAACCCGGAAAATTACTTAAACTTAATGACCAAACTAAAAAAGAGGTGAGATAAATGTTTAAAGGCTCTATTGTAGCAATAGTTACACCGTTTAAAAACGGCAAGGTCGATGAAAATGCCCTTGGTAATCTTATAGAATGGCATATCGCTGAAGGAACCGATGCAATAGTGCCCTGCGGCACTACAGGAGAGTCTGCCACGCTTGAATATGATGAGCATTACAGGGTCATTGAATATACGATCGAAGCGGTCAACGGCAGGATCCCGGTCATAGCCGGAACCGGCGCCAATTCAACAGACGAAACGATCAAAATGACCGCCAAGGCAAAAAAGCTCGGGGCTGACGGAGCCCTGCTCGTTTGTCCTTATTACAACAAACCCACTCAGGAGGGCATATTCCAGCACTATGAGAAGGTGGCAAAAACAGTTGATATCCCGATAATCCTGTACAATGTTCCCGGACGCACGGCTGTTAATATCCTGCCTGAGACTGTCGCAAGGCTGTGCGAGATAGAGAATGTGGTCGCTATTAAGGAAGCCACGGGAAATATGGCCCAGGCCAGCGATGTGCTACGCCTTTGCGGAGACAATATTACAGTCCTTTCCGGCGATGACTTCACGACATTTACAATGCTGGCGTTAGGCGGCAAAGGCGTGATATCCGTTGTTGCCAATATAGCGCCCAAAGATGTCTCAGACATGATCAAAGCATGGAATAACGGGAAGCTGGAAGAAAGCAGGAATATCCACTTCCGGCTTGAACCTCTTAATAATGCCATGTTTATTGAGACTAACCCGATACCTGTCAAGACAGCACTAAGCATGATGGGCAAGATAAAAGAGGAGTTCAGGCTGCCGCTTTGCCCTATGAGCAGCGCCAATAAAGATAAGCTGAAACAGGCTGTAAAGAATTACGGGCTCATATAAGCTTATATATAGGCATATAATTTTGTTTCTGTGATATAATATTTCAAAAGGCAAGTTGCCTGCCTTGTTCGTGAAAGGAATAAAAACTTGTTCCGACAATTTTTCTTTTTTGGGAGCCAGCGTAAGGCAAGTGTGAGCGGCCCGGATTCCCGGGAGAGTATGCCTGATCCTGCCTTCAAGGCGCCCACCTGTAATAACAGGGAGGCAAGTTTACTCCTGCACGGCAAGGTGGGTCTTAAAATCTCGCAGAAGCGGGATATATTAAATTTTCTTGGTCTTGACAGTTAAGGTTTCCCGGGTATGTGTTATATAAAGCTTTTCAGCCTCTTGAATATTTTATTAACTTGTTGTAATCTTTCGCAAATCAAGCTTTTTGAGAGAGATCTGACAGGGGCTGATACTATAGAATCTAAAGCGCCTGATATATTCAGACCACCCGTGTAATACCCTTCTGTCACAGGCCATCTTTGGGTTTCTGCGCCCGGCGCTTTAATGCCGCAGGATCTGGTTTATTAAGATGGACTTATTCAATCCGGACAAAAGCGCTCCTCTTGCGTGGAGGATGCAGCCCGCTGCCTTGGAAGAATTTCTGGGGCAGTCCCATATTCTCGGCAAAGGCAAGCCCCTTAGAGAAGCTATTGAGAGAGACTCGATAGTATCACTCATTCTATACGGCCCTCCCGGAACAGGGAAGACTGCGCTTGCCCATATTATCGCCAAAAAGACCAATGCCCTGTTTATTGCCCTGAACGCGGTCACTTCAGGCGTCAGCGATATTAAAGACGCTTTAAAAGAGGCCAAGGGATCCGGCAAGACAATACTCTTTGTAGACGAGATCCACAGGTTTAACAAACTCCAGCAGGACGCGCTTCTGCCTGATGTGGAAAGCGGGAATGTCAGCCTTATCGGGGCCTCCACACAGAACCCTTTCTTCTCAATAATCCCGGCACTTTCTTCAAGGTCGATGATCTTCCAGTTTCTGCCTTTAAGCAAAGACGATATAAAACAACTTGTCACAAACGCCGTAAATGACAATGAAAGGGGCATCGGAAGTTTCAATATAAAGATCGAACCTGATGCCATGGATTTTATTGCTGAAGCTTCGGAAGGAGACGCGCGCAAAGCGCTTAACATAGTTGAACTCGGGGCATTTGTTTTAAACAGCACAGAAAGATCCGGCTTTGATATAGGGCTGGCCAAAGACCTGTTACAGCGCAAATCCATATATTACAGCGAAGACGAGCACTACAATACTATTTCCGCATTCATCAAGAGCATGAGAGGCAGCGACCCGGATGCCGCGCTATACTGGCTTGCCAAGATGATAGAGGCAGGCGAAGACCCTTTATTCATTGCAAGAAGGGTCATGATATGCGCGTCTGAGGATGTAGGAAACGCCGACCCCAGAGCGCTTCAGCTTGCTGTTGCCGCAAAACAAGCTGTGGAATCGATCGGCATGCCGGAAGGACGCATCCCTCTCGCACAGGCAGTGATCTACATATCGGCCGCGCCTAAAAGCAACGCCTCTTATCTGGGGATAGAAAATGCACTGGCAGATGTAAGAAAGGAAAGGCTTGCGCCTGTGCCGAATCATCTTAAGAGCGCTAATTACAAAGGCGCGGCAAGGATCGGCGCCGGTATCGGATACAAATACCCGCATAATTTTGAAGGACATTTTGTTGAACAGGAATATGTCACAAAGGGAAAGGCCTTCTTCCACCCAAGCGGGGAAGGCTATGAAAAAAACATTAAAAACAGACCACAGAAAGGGGGATCAGATAATGGCTAACATCATAATGTACGTTGTTGCTGCTCTTGCTGCCGGGCTTGTCACTGGAGCTGTTGTATCTGCCGCATTCCAGAAGAAAAGCGCCGAGAGCAAGATAAAAGATATCGAAAACAAATCCGGTAAAGCTCTGGAAGAAGCTATTAAGGAAGCGGCCACGATAAAGAAAGAGGCGCAGCTCGAAGCCAAGGATATAATTCTGAAGGTAAAGTCCGAGTCTGAAAAAGAAGAGAGAGAACGCCGTCTTGAACTTAACCAGCTTGATAAAAGATTACATCAGAGGGAAGAGACTCTGGACAGAAAACTCGACCAGATGGACAAGAAAGAGATAAGGTTCAACCAAAGGGAAACCGACCTTCTCAACAAAGAAAAGGCGATGCAGAAAAAGCATGAGGACCTGGAGAAGATGACTTCCCAGCAGACCTTGATACTGGAGCGCATCGCAACTATGAGCGCTGAAGAAGCTAAAAGAGAACTCTTTCAAAAAGTGGAGGAAGAGTCAAAGTTCGAGATCTCAAAGCTGACCAAAAGGCTCGAAGATGAGGCCCTCGAAGCTTCAGACAGAAAATCAAAAAAGATAATCTGCACAGCCATACAGCGTTATTCAAGCGACTATGTGAGCGAGAACACAGTCTCCACAGTCGCCCTCCCAAGCGACGAGATGAAAGGAAGGGTAATAGGCAGGGAGGGGAGAAATATCAGGGCGCTCGAAGCAGCTACAGGCGTGGAGTTCATTATTGACGATACACCTGAAACCGTACTGCTATCCTGTTTCGACCCTGTAAGACGAGAGATAGGAAGAATATCCCTCACGCGCCTTTTGGCAGACGGAAGGATACACCCCGCAAGGATCGAGGAGATAGTTTCAAAGGTGGAGAAGGAGATCGCCGCCACAATAAAAGAAGAAGGGGAAAAGGCGGTCTTTGACCTCGGGCTGCACGGCATACATCCTGAACTGATCAAGCTCATAGGCAGGCTGAAATACCGTACATCCTACGGCCAGAACGTGCTTCAGCACTCCAAAGAGGTCGCTCACTTTGCAAGCATAATGGCTGCCGAGCTCAAGGGAAATGTAAAACTTGCCAAGAGGGCCGGCATCCTTCATGACATAGGCAAGGCGATAGATCATGAGATCGAGGGGTCGCATCAGGTCATCGGCGCTGATTTCGCCAAGAAGTACGGTGAGAACGATAAAGTTGTTAATGCTATCCTGGTCCACCACGAAGAGGGCGACCCGATAACCATCGAGGCCACGCTTGTCGCGGCAGGGGATGCGCTTTCTGCCGCCAGGCCCGGGGCAAGAAAAGAGTCTCTTGAAGGATACATAAAGAGGCTGGAACGGCTGGAGGAGATCGCCACATCTTTTGAAGGGGTAAGCAAATCCTACGCGATACAGGCCGGCAGAGAAGTAAGGATACTGGTTAAACCAGAGGACATAAGCGACGAGCGTTCAGCGCAGATATCAAGGGACCTTGCCAAAAAGATAGAGGAAGAACTTACTTATCCGGGGCAGATAAAGGTCACTGTTATCAGAGAATCAAGATTCGTGGAATACGCAAAATAGGTTGATAGTTTAAGCCTGAATTATGAAAATATTGTTCATAGGCGACATTGTAGGGAAGCCCGGCAGAACGGCGTTAAAGAAAGGCCTGCCGCAGCTCAGGGCCAAATTCGATATTGACCTTGTTATTGCCAATGCAGAGAATGCGGCAGGAGGCTTCGGAATTACAGAACAGGTCGGCAAAGAGATATTGGCGCTCGGCGTTGATGTGCTGACTTCAGGCAACCACATCTGGGACAAGAAAGACGCCATAGAATATATCGCAAAGGAGAACCGCCTGCTCAGGCCGGCCAATTACCCTGACGGCGTACCCGGCCACGGCACAATAATAGTAAAGACGGGTAAAGGCGAAAAGGCGGCAGTCCTGAATATTTCAGGAAGGGTATTTATGAACCAGCTTGATTCGCCTTTCACTGTTTCCAAAAAACATATTTCTGTCCTGAGACAAGAGACGAATATCATCATCGTTGATATTCATGCTGAAGCGACCTCTGAAAAGCAGGCCATCGGCCTTTACCTGGACGGCGAGGTCAGCGCTGTCATCGGAACACATACACATGTGCAGACAGCGGATGAACAGATATTGCCCAACGGCACAGCCTATTTAACAGATGTGGGCATGACTGGGCCTACAGACTCAATTATAGGAGTGCAAAAAGATCTTGTGCTTAGCAGGTTCCTCACCGGCATACCGGCCCGATTCGAGACGGCAAACGGCGAATCTGTACTGTCATGCGCATTGGTTGATATTGATACCGCGACAGGAAGATCAACAGCCATAGAGCGGATACAGCTCAAGTTCCAGTAATTATTTTCTCAAGGGACTCTATAAAAAGATCCCTTGAGAAGATATCTGTCAACAGCTATTTTATCGCCTGCTTTAAAACTTTGCCGGCAGAAAATTTAGGGGTCTTTGATGCGGCGATCTCGATCTCATCGCCTGTCCGTGGATTACGTCCCTTCCTTGCCTTACGCTCCGCAACGGAAAAAACACCAAACCCTACAAGGGTCACCTTCTCTCCTTTTTTCAGCGCGTCTGTGATCCCGGCTATCACGGAATCAATCGCTTTTAAAGCATCCGCCTTTGAAAGATTCACATCATTTGCCACTGATTCTATTAGTTCAGCTTTAGTCATAAGCAGGTCTCCTTGTGTTGAAAATATAGGCTCGAAAAATAAAGTAGATATAGAGGATACCAGCAGCAGGGAATTTTAGTCAACAGCTATGTTTATTAAATATCCTGATCTTACTTCTTCTTGCCTTTGGCCTTTTGTGCGCTTTTCTTTTTTGCGGGGTTTACTGCTTTCTTCTTTACTGTTTTCTTCGCAGCAGTTTTTTTCTTGACCACTTTATGCTTTATTTCTTTCTTCACGGCAACTTTTTTCTTTTCAACTGTCTTCTTTATTGCCGGCCTCTTTTCAACAGCCTCTTCCGGCTTGGCCGCGGCTGGAACTTTATTATTCAGCTCATGCTCCATTAATGAGTGCGGCAGCGTCTTATCCAGTATCCTTTTAAGCTCCATGGCATTCTGTGGGGCGTATGCATTTGCGTCATTATTATAGAATATATAAACATCCTTGCCCTTCTTAAGATATTCCTTTATCTTATTTGCATCCTCTTTGATCTGTTCCGCGCTATAGCTTAAAGCATAATTCCCACCGGGGCCGTGCCGTTGAATATAGACAAAATCCGCGGTTACAGGCAGGTCATTAAGAAATTCAGGCGAGTCAGCCATACATATAGCTATATTTGATTCAGAAAGGAGTTTTATGACCTTTTTATTAAGCCAGCTCGCCTGTTTGAACTCAAAGACATGCCGGACAGGGTACTTGCTTATAACTTCAATAAAGCCCTCAAGGTTCTTTATGTTAACCTTAAGGTTAAGAGGAAACTGCCAGATAACAACCTCGAATTTCTCATGAAGAGGCAGGGTGACATTAAAAAAAGTTTCAAGAGGCAGAGTAACATCCTTCAGCTTCTTGATATGAGTAACAAACCTGCTTCCTTTAAGGCAGAAAGCAAAACCCGGCGGAGCCTCTGAATACCACCTTTCAAACGCCTCTTTCTTTAACAGCCTGTAAAAAGTGATGCTAAGTTCAACGGAATCAAGCTTTTTTACATAATATGAGAGCCATCTTTTCTGCGTCAGTCCCTCAGGATAAAAGGTGTCCTTCCATGAATCATACAAGAATCCGCTGCAACCTATTTTATATTTAGGCATAGTAGGATGATTATACACTGAAATCGTCTGAAAGGGAACAAAAATCCAAAAAAATGCTTATTTTTCATTAATTCAGGAGATTATTAATGATCGATATCAACCACATTTTTATGCTGTATAACCCCCCCGCCGATTACAGTGTCACCATCATAAAAGACCGCGCTCTGCCCGGGGGCAGGGGCCCACTGCGGCTCATCAAATTCAACATTAACGGAATCACCGTCAGGCATTAATGTTGACTGAGCCTCTGTCATGGTGGAGCGAACCTTTACCTTTGCCCTTAAGGGTTCTTTCAGTTCTTCTATGGAGATCCAGTTCAGGCAGTTCACCTTAAAACTCTTCCGCAACGCATCCTCTCTCCCTCCGATCGTTATTATATTTTTTTTAGGGTCAATATCAATGACATAAGAAGGCATCAAAGACTGTATGCCAAGCCCCTTTCTCTGGCCTATCGTATAAAAGGCGATGCCCTTGTGCTCTCCCAGAACCTTGCCTTCCATATTCAATACCTGCCCCGGGATCAGCGTCCCTGGCGCATATTCCTTTATGAAATCCGCATAATGGATATCACCTACAAAACATATCTCCTGGCTCTCTGCCCTTAACGCATTAGCAAGCCCGAGCTCTTTGGCGATCTCCCTTGTCTTATCCTTTTTCAGGCCGCCCAATGGGAACACCGTCTTTGAAAGCTCCTTCTGTGTCATTGCGTAAAGAACGTAAGACTGGTCTTTTTTAGGGTCGATCCCTTTAAGCAGTAAGTGGCGATCAGCGGGTTCTGGATTTCTAACTATTCTTGCATAATGGCCTGTTGCTACTATATCAGCATCAAGCTCCTCAGCCTTCTTTAGAAGAAAATCAAACTTGATGAACTTATTGCACAGGATACACGGGTTCGGGGTCAGCCCTTCAATATAGGAGGCGCAGAAACTTTTAATAACATCTTCGTAGAAATTGTCTCTCACATCAACAGTGTGATGTTCGATCCCGAGGTCTTGAGCAACCTTTCTGGCGATATTGATCGTCTCAATAGAACAGCATGCGTCAAGATTCGTTATATCTCTCTTGTCCCATAGTTCAAAGCTCAGGCCGATAACCTCATAGCCGTCTTTCTGAAGCAGATACGCTGCAACCGATGAGTCCACGCCTCCGCTCATCGCAACTATCGCTTTTTTCTTTGATTTGTTCATCATATTAATGGTTATTCAAGTTATAAATTATCCATTCATATTAACATATGCGGTTCCCTGGCCACTCTTTTTTCATCATCAGCTGCCTGCCGCTGATTTATCATGCGTAACCATACTGATTTATGTTATATTTTCTGGTATGAGCAGCAAGACAATTGAAGAATCCAAAAAATATCTGATGAATACATACGACCGTTCTCCTATCATCCTCAGGAAAGGCAGAGGCATGAAGGTATGGGGGGCTGACGGCAAAGAATATCTTGATTTCGTCGGAGGCGTAGCTGTCAACTGCCTCGGGCACTGCTATCCGAAAGTTGTGATAGCGCTGCAGAAACAGGCACAAAGGCTGCTGCATGTCTCAAACCTGTATCACATTGAACCGCAGATCAAACTTGCAAAACTGCTCGTGACAAACTCATTTGCTGACAAGGCATTTTTCTGCAACTCAGGGACTGAGGCTGTTGAAGCAGCCATCAAGCTTGCCAGAAAATATTCAAAAGACCATACCCTCCCTGAAAAATATGAGATCATTACTGCTGAGAACTCATTTCATGGGAGAACCCTTACATCACTAAGCGCTACAGGCCAGGAAAAGCTTCAGAAAGGTTTTGAGCCGCTCACCCCGGGTTTCAAACATGTGCCCTTCAATAATATAGGCGCATTGAAGAACGCTATCACAAGGCACACCTGCGCTGTTATGCTTGAACCCATACAGGGAGAGGGCGGTGTCAGGGTGCCTGACAAAGACTATCTTAAACATGTCCGGGAGATTTGCAACGACCACGGGCTCCTTCTGATACTTGATGAGGTCCAGACCGGCATGGGCAGGACAGGAAAGTTATTCGCGTATGAACACTTCAATATGGAACCTGACATAATCTGCCTTGCAAAAGGGCTGGGCGGAGGAGTGGCTATCGGCGCTATGCTTGCAAAAGACTCTGTCGCAGCTTCATTCACTCACGGCTCTCATGGGTCCACATTCGGAGGCAACCCGCTTGCCTGCACCGCTGCTGTTGCTACAGTCGAGGCGATACTGGAAGACGGCTTCATACTTGATAACTGCAGGCGGATGGGAGAGTACTTCATGAAAAACCTTGTGGAACTAAAAAAAGAGTTCCCGTCAACTGTGCTGGATGCAAGAGGCATGGGACTGCTCCTTGGGCTTGAGATAACAAGGTCAGGCAGCGAAATAGTAAGGGCATGCGCCGAAAGAGGGATACTTATTAACTGCGTCCGGGGCAACGTGCTCCGTTTCATCCCTCCTTTAATAGTGGTCGAGAAGGAGATAGACCAGCTTATGGATGTGCTCGCAGAAGTTTTAGAAAGGATATGATATAGGGCTGTTCTCGCCTGAAGATCAAAAAACTATTTATTATGAAGAGAGATTATCTTACATTTCTGGACATCACGGCAAAAGAGGTTGAGGCACTTATCAACAGGGCCATTGAACTTAAGGCCGGCAAGGACGCGTCAGCCTGCCCCCTCATCGGCAGGAGTATAGGGCTCCTCTTTGACAAGGCATCAACAAGAACGAGGATATCCTTTCAGGCAGGCATATACCAGCTTGGCGCGCAGGGTATCTATATCAATGCAGCTGAACTCCAGCTCGGAAGGGGAGAAACGATAGAGGACACAGCAAGGGTCCTGTCGAGATATCTTGATGCCATCGTTATAAGGACATTCGCGCATGAGACGATCGAAAAGTTCGCGTCTAACGCTGCCATACCGGTTATCAACGGGCTGACAGACCTGCACCATCCCTGCCAGGCGCTCGCTGATATCATGACTATCAAAGAGAAGAAGGGAAGGCTCGCCGGGATAAAGATCGTATACATCGGAGACGGCAACAACGTTGCGAACTCATTGATAGAGGCGGCTATGCTTACAGGTATGGACCTTACCATAGCCTGCCCTGAAGGCTATGAGCCTGACAGTAATATATTAAAAAATGCGGTCTCCAATAATGCAAAAGTGCAAGTCACCAGCAACCCCAAAGACGCGGCAAGGGATGCTGACGTGCTTTATACTGACGTGTGGGTGAGCATGGGCCAGGAAGAGGAATCTGAAAAGAAGAAGAATGTCTTCTCTGATTATCAGATAAATAAAGGCCTGCTGGCTTTGGCAAAAAAGGATGCGATAGTAATGCATTGCCTGCCTGCCCACAGGGAAGAAGAGATAACGCATGATGTTATAGAATCAAGCCAGAGCGTTGTATTTGACCAGGCAGAGAACAGGCTCCACACGCAAAAGGCGCTTCTTGAGACGCTTCTTAAATGAACAAGTTTTATAACTCTTTTTGATGTTTCATCATAATAAAAACACCTACTGTTGCCTTGCATTGTATAAGTATTAAGCCTTATAATTCCTCTATGCAATCAACAACAGTCAGCCATTTAATATCTAACAGCAAAACTTTTTTCGGGCTTGAAGGTCTTGTTGCATTATATGTCTATGGCTCCCTGATTTCCGGAAAGCTCCGAGAAGAGAGTGATATTGATATAGCTATTCTGCCATGTTATAAGACTACAGACGATGAAAGAATTGAATTGATCTCAAAGGTTGAAGGCTGCGTCAGCAGCATTCTTAAAGATACCGGTGTGCAGAGAGAGGTGAGCGTGCTTGACCTGAGAGGGAAATACGTATCTTTATTATTACAGTACAAAGTGATTACTGAGGGAATTATTTTGTATGAGAACAGTAAGGAAGAAAGGTTCGAATTTGAAAACGCTGTAAAAGGCGAATATTTTGATTTTGTGCCGTTTATTGAGTCGTTAAGAAAGAGGAGCCATGGAGATATATTCCAGAAAGTTTGACTTAATAAAAGACTGTATCAATAAATTATCTGTAATAAAGAAAGAAAATTCCACCCTCGATAAGTATAGAACCACCTGGAAAGATAAAGATTCCGCTGAAAGAAATATTCAAAAAGTTGTTGAAGCGATAATTGATATAGGTAAAATGATTGTCTCTGAAAAAAAACTTAGAGAACCCTCTAACAACAGAGAGGTCTTTATTATCCTTGAGGAAAACAATATCTTTCCTTCCGGGTTCATCTCTCTCATAGATAAAATGGTCGGCATGAGAAATATCATTGTTCATAGCTATGACAGGATAGATGATGCCATTGTTTACGGAGTCCTTGAGAAGAATCTCGATGACATTAAAAAACTGACCACTATCCTAAAGAAAGCATGTCTCCCGACATGAGACCATCCGTCCTCATAGTCCTTGACGGATGGGGCATAGGAAGCGACCCGGAAATAAACGCTCAGGAAAAAGCAGACATCCATTTTTACAAAAGCCTCCTCAAAGAATATCCACATACATCACTTCAATGTTCAGGAGAGTCTGTCGGGCTGCCTGAAGGCACGATGGGCAACTCTGAGGTCGGGCACCTAAACCTCGGCGCAGGCCGTATCGTGTATCAGGATCTCACAAGGATAAACAAGGCGATCAAAGACGGCTCTTTTTATAATAATGCCGCATTTAATTCGGCAATTGATGCGGCAGTCAAAAACGGAAGTGCGCTTCATCTTCTCGGCCTGCTCTCTGACGGAGGAGTCCACAGCCACATCAGCCATCTTTACGCGCTGATAGACCTTGCGCTTAATAAAGGTTTAAAGAAGATATTCATACACGCATTCATGGACGGCAGGGACACGCCGCCAGAGTCAGGGATAAACTATATAAATGCGCTTGAAGACTTTATCAAAGATAAACCATCTGTAAAGATAGCCACCGTCATCGGCAGATACTGGGCTATGGACAGGGATAAAAGATGGGAGCGGGTTGCGCTTGCGTACAAGACGCTTGCGAATGGCGAAGGGAAAAGATGTAGATCTGCGAAAGAGGCAGTTGAAGAAAGCTACAGGATAAATGAGGCCGATGAATTTATAAAACCCTGCGTGATAGTTGACAAGAGCGGCATCATCGGAAATATAACGGACGGGGATTCCGTCATATTCTTTAACTTCAGGGCGGACAGGGCAAGAGAGATAACCATAGCGCTTACTGATAAAAACTTTAACGGCTTCAATAGAGAGAAGCTGCCTGAGCCGGGCTCTTTTGTAACGATGACTATGTATGAAGAGGCCTTTCCATTCCAGGCTGCATATCCGCCTGTCAGGCTCACAAATATATTAGGCGAAGTACTGAGCAGAAATAGCATGAAGCAGCTCAGGATCGCCGAGACAGAGAAGTACGCGCATGTAACTTACTTCTTTAACGGCGGAGAAGAGGAACCATTCCCCGGCGAAGACAGGGCGCTTATCCCTTCTCCAAAAGAGGTCGCGACCTATGACCTGAAGCCTGAGATGAGCGCGTACGAAGTTACAGATGAAGTTTTGAAGAGACTTGATACAAAGGCATACGACTTCATCCTGCTGAACTTTGCCAACCCTGACATGGTGGGGCACACCGGCATTATGAAGGCTGCTGTGAAAGCATGCGAGACGATTGATAAATGCCTGAAGAAGATCGTTGAAAAGGTGTCTTCTATCGGAGGGCTTGTCATCATAACATCAGACCACGGGAACTGCGACCGGATGATGGACGGCAAAACTCCGCACACAGCGCATACCACCAACCCTGTCCCTTTTATCCTCTTGAAGCAGGGCGTCAGGCTCAGGGATAAAGGCATTCTCGCTGATGTTGCTCCCACGTTACTTGAACTCATGGGAATTGAGAAGCCCGAAGAGATGACAGGTGTGAGCCTGATTGTAAAATAAAGAACAATTACCGATGCTCAACAAAATCCTGAACATCCTCTTTCCTGAAACCTGCCCTGTTTGTAAGAAGCCTTCATCTGACCATAAAACAGCCCCCATCTGCGCCAACTGCTGGGCAACTGTCATGCCTTATGAAGGCCCTTCATGCCTCAGATGCGGAACGCCTCTTGCCTCTGATCTTTCATCAACCTGCGGAGAATGTCATAAGAATGAGCCGTCCTTTGATAATGCGCAATGCTTCGGCCTGCATGAAGGCGCTCTGCAGAAAGCTATCAGCTTATTTAAGTTTCATGGCATAAAACGCCTCTCATATCCTCTGTCAGAAAAGTTACTGCTCAAACAACTCCCGCAGGCTGACATACTCCTGCCTGTGCCTCTGCATAAAAAACGCCTGAAGTACAGAGGCTTCAACCAGTCCGCGCTTCTTGGAAAATATATCGCACAAAGATCGGGTATGCCTTTAGCGCTGAATACTCTCGTCAGAATAAAGAACACAGTTCCGCAGGTCGGGCTAAGCGCGGCTGATAGAGAACGCAATATCAAAAACGCCTTTGATGTGATCTCAGAAGAAAAGATAAAGGGCAAAAAGATAATGCTCGTTGATGATGTATTCACAACAGGCGCAACCGTGCGGGAATGCTCAAAGTTTTTAAAAAGAGCCGGGGCTGATAAAGTTTATGTCGTGACACTGACACATGGGAAGTTGGATTAATATTCCCCTCTATCAAGAGGGGTGCAGGGGTGTGTTATCTCCCCACTTTAGTAAAGGGGGGCAAGGGGGGATTTTATGATCATTAAAGATTTTTGTTTACAATCTCCATAGAAATACAATATATTTAATTCACATGCTTTATTTGCAATACATCTGGCACTACAGATAAAACACTATAAGAAAAGGAAAACCTATCATGTCATTTAGCAAAGAACGACAAGACTATCATTTAACACCACATGGGTGGGTAGAGGGTTCATTTGAAGGCGATGCTTTAGGAGGAACAAAACATGCTGACGTTCCTATGGATCGCTTGTTGACTGTTTCGTGCTATGACGAAAAGGCTTCTCCTTATTCAGAGCCATTTTTTTATGACAAGCTAACTTGGCAAACTGACGACAAAGATAAAATCGATGCTTCAATCAAAAAATACGGCGATAAACCGGACTGGTTTGGATACAAGAAAATAAAATAAGATTTTATAACAAAGAGATTGAATGTAGGTGAGCTAAGTATTAAGTATAATGTTGTTCAAATATTTAAAAATCATTAACTGCATTAAAGAATAATAAAATGAAAATTTGGCAGGTAGCAGCAGGCGATGGCAGCCGCGATTATGCGGATGTCTTTCTAAAGTTCGGAGTAATTCTCGTTGGTCCTGGTTCCGAAGGTAACTACTTCTCGAATCAAGACACTTATAATAATCCTGATAGTTGGGCTTATCGCCCATTTATCAAGACACTATCAGAGGAGCTTGCCAAAGGTGATCTTGTAGTATTGAAGCGTCCCAGCGGTTACAACTGGGAAATCGTTGCAGTCGGGGAAATCACATCAGACTATCTCTTTGAAAATGTCTTTGGTGACGTGGACGGATGGGATCTTCAACATTGCCGAAGAATAAGCTGGAAGACACCAGTTTTGCAAACCATCATTAGTGGCCTTCGCCGCGGAACTCTTGTTGGCGTTAATCATCAACAAGCGGTCGGGGAAGTGAACAAAGTCTGGTCGAGTGGACTCCAAGTTGCCTCTATTCCTATTCCGATTGAACCAGAAGAAATAAGCGTCGATCAGCTTATCGATTCACTAATGATCGAAGGCTTACCAGGACAAAATGCTGAACTCATTGCAAACACGATTTGGCGCCTTCGAAGAGTCGCAAAGTGGTATAGCTCCCATGGTTCAGATGTCGGTGAGCATGAAATACGAACATTTCTGATAGTACCTCTTCTTACATCTTTAGGGTGGGCTGAGCAAAAAGTAAAAATCGAATGGAATAACATCGATGTTGCGCTTTTCGACACACCATACTCCAAACAGAGCAAGCCACTTGTAATCATCGAATCTAAGCGCCTATGGGATGGTCTGCGCTATGCTCCAGACCAGGCTATTAGTTACGCACAGTCATATCCTGCTTGCGACAGATTCATTGTCTCAGACGGTATTCGCTACAAACTTTTTCGAAGAGAAGGCGATCAGTGGAGCTATACTGCCTATATGAACTTGCTGGCTCCAAAACGAATTCACCCCTACGAATCTGGTGTTGATGGTGCTGTATCATTTTTTCTTGCACTGATCCCAAAGGGGGCAATCTAAGAAAATAGTATAGGGTCTAGACTTGACTATGACATTTACCACACCCCTCACTCCGCCGCTGTAATATACAATAAAATCACAACAATTTGACTCCAATACCTATGTGGGTTATTATAGCTATAATGAACCACATTATTTGGAGGAAACTATGCGAACAATTCAAATGACTTTAGACGATGACCTGGTGGCAGCCGTTGATACGGTTGTGAAAAAACTTAAGACATCGCGTTCAGCTTTTACACGAAAAGCATTGAAGGATGCTATCAAGCAGGTGAATATCAGCGCACTTGAGAAAAAGCATAAAAAAGGATATGAGCGTTATCCTGCCGACAAAAAAGAATTCAGCGTTTGGGAATCAGAGCAGGAGTGGGGTAATTAATGAAGCGGGGTGAGGTGAGATGGTATAAGTTTAAAGCCCCTGACAAAAAGCGGCCGGTAGTTATTTTGACAAGAAGTTCCATATTGGATTATCTGGATGAGGTTACAATTGCACCGATAACCTCAACGATCAGAGATATACCGAGCGAAGTGCTTTTGTCGAAACGGGACGGCATGCATAATGATTGCGCTATTAACTGTGACCACTTGCAGACAGTTTCAAAAGATAAAATCGGATCGTTGATCACAGCTTTACCTAAAGAGAAGCTGTTTGAAATACGAAATGCCATCAGTTTTGCTTTAAATCTTTGATGGAAGCCTTAATTGTATCAACTTCAGTCGTAGCGATTGCAGAGATGGGGGACAAGACCCAGCTGCTGGCGTTTGTTCTTGCTGCGAAGCTGAAGCATAGAACGGCGATCATCATGGGCATCTTCGTTGCCACACTCGCAAATCATTTTTTCGCAGGGTCTATGGGAGTCTGGCTTGCAAGCCTCATCTCTCCTCAAACACTGAGATGGGTTGTGGCTGTCTCTTTTTTTGTATTTGGCGTGTGGGCATTGAAACCTGATGAACTAAATGAAGATCAGAATCTTAGAGGCACAGGGGTATTCATCACCACTCTGATCGCATTTTTTATTGTTGAGATGGGCGACAAGACCCAATTGGCAACGATAGCGCTCGCAGCACGTTATCATTCATTGATCGCGGTAGTTACGGGAACAACTCTGGGCATGATGATCGCAAACGTGCCAGCGGTATTGATAGGTGAAACGCTGGCTCATCGGGTCAACATGAAGGTGATGCGCTGGATAGCGGCTGCGTTATTTATTCTGCTGGGAATTGCGGCATTGTTCGCGCCGATCTCAAAGCCTTAACTTCGAAAATATCTCACCTGCAGCTTCCTGAGAAACATCTGTATCGGAATAAGCGTTAATGACAGTCTCCGCCTCAAGATCCTCAAGAATATACGGAGAGCAGAAACCTATGACGATGGAGTACTTTGAAGCCTTTATGCTCTTTTTGAGGATATCCATTAACTCAGTGGTGATACCGCTTCTGCCCTTCCACGCGGCTACGCTGGAAAAGACTGCTGCTATAAGGATCGTGTCTTTGATGGATGGAGAAAGTTTTTTCTTCTTGTTGTTAACGTAAAAGGAACTCACATCCTTCAAACGGCCTTTTACGGTTTTAACAAATTCCTTCCCTGACATTCTGTCGTCGTCATCAATTACCAGCAGAGATATCTTCTCACCGGAGAGGATCTTAACTTTTATATCATTGATCGCCTTCTTTGCAAGTTCATGCGCTGTTTCACGATTAACTCTGCTGCCGACGGTTCTGATATTTTGTGATGAAGCTTTACGAAATTTCTTTTTTGCCTGCAATACTCTTTTATAAGATTCATCAACTCTTTTTGTTATAGCCTCAGAATTAGCGGAAAGATGATCAATTACATATTCAGGATCAGACGGATGAAGGATTATGTCCGCGCCTGCGAGAAGGGCTTTCATGCACGCCTCGCCCTCAGACTCCTTTGTCTTTCCGCTTACCGCCTGCATGTTCATCGCATCTGTGATCACAAGCCCTTTGTATCCCATCTTCTTTCTTAAAAGACCTGTCATAGTTTTGCGAGATAAGCTTGAAGGCAAGCTTAGGTCAATTGCCGGAACCATCAGGTGGCCTATCATAAGCATCTTCACATCTGCCTTTATCGCCTCTGCAAAAGGATATAGTTCGATCTTATTAAGCCTCTTCATGCCAGCATTTAAAACCGGGAGTTCCCTGTGGGAATCAACAGATGTATCGCCATGCCCCGGAAAGTGTTTTGCGCAGGCGATGATGCCTTCTTTCTGCAAACCTTTTATAAACTCTTTTCCAAACCATGAGGCCTCTTCAGGCTTGTCTGAAAAAGCCCTTGTGCAGATTATCGGATTTTTCGGATTTATGTTTACATCCATGACAGGCGAGAAGATGGTGTTGATGCCGACAACTTTAGCCTCTTCTGCCATCACCTTGATAGCCTTTCTTAAAAGCTCGACATCTGCCCTCTTCTTTCTGTTGACGGCATGTGCGATAGCCATCGCATGAGGGAAAAGTGTGCCGCCTTCAATATGCTGCCCAAGCCCGCGCTCAAGGTCTGAAGATATAAATAGAGGAATATCAGCAGCCTTCTGAAGTTTATTAATCCCGTCTCTCACATCTTTCGCATTGCCGCCGAAGATGATAAATCCGCCGATGCCTTTTTTAACAAGAGAATCATAATAGCTGAACCTTTTCTTAATATCATTGCCATCAAGCCTGGCAATTATGAGTTGGGCTGTCTTTTTCCTGTCCATGAGCATAAGGTAGCATCAGGCTTTATCAGTTGTCAAAAGATATTTGAATTTTCTGCATGAAATCGTTTAAAGTTTCTCATCATAATAAAAGGAGTTAATGAGTGGTTACTGTCGGGCCTGACGGACTTGTAATGTTGTTTTTTGTCTTTTTTGTAACTATCGCAATTCCTGCGTGGGTCACCCTGTTTGTGAAGAAGAAGATGCCTGGAAAGCTCTGGGCCGGGCTGGCTTTAAGCTTTTTCTTTCCTCTGATAGGCCAGCTATATCTTGACGGGGCAGCGTTATATATCTTCATTCTGTTCATCATTGCAGTTATCATTAAGATAGCCTTGTCCGGCGTGAGCGTCTGGTTTATCATTAGTCTCATATCCGCGCTGACGATGTATGTCCGGTTCAGAAAACTGGCAGCTTCAACAAAGATGCCTGATAATACTGACAAAGCATAGCCCCGAAAATTTGCAATCACATTTTAAATGAATTATATTTATTTGTAAGCGTTAACTCATTGGTTGTCATTCCGGCTTGTCCGGAATCTTCCCCTTATTCACCTGAAAAAGAGATTCCGGACAAGCCGGAATGACAGAATTGACAGGAAAGAGCATGAATAAAAATCTGCTATTGATTACGACAATTTGTTTAATTTCCGTTTTAGCCGTTAGCTGCACCTCCCTTCTCCCAAGCTCCAAAACAACCACTGAATCTCCTTGGGAGACCTTTGACGACGCAAAGAAGAACTTTGACAGGATATTGCCGTACAAGACAAAAAACGAGGACCTCAAAGCGCTCAGCTTCCATCCCTACGCAACAGAGAATGTCGAGATACTCACCTACCTCGATATCATTCAGCGTTTCATGCCCAACCCTTCCATACAGATGAAAGACCTTGACCCCGGGCTGCAGGATTGCCTTAAGTATAAGGAGCTCTGCTACGCTTATGAGATCAATATTCAGAACATGAAGAGCAAGCGCTTCGGCAATGTCGTGCTGGACCTCTTCAGCTTCAAGAGAAAGAGTGAAGATTACGGCTGGAACTTCAAGGCGCTTATCGTGCTGAATGAAGACCTTGTTATTTATAAACTGTGGGGCGGCAAACCCAATACGCATGAGTTTCGTGAGCACAATAAACCATTGGGCCCGCTGCAGGAATCAGAGTCAATCCTGCGCGGAGTAGTCCCTACACCGTAACATTCCACCGCTTATCCGGCGCCCGCTTTGAAATATCAAAAAAAGTATTTTTAGCTTATAATATCTCTCAAATGAACAACCTTTGGGGCAACATATTTAAGCGTCAGCAAAGAGAAGGTGTCAGGGACATACTTAAAAAGGTTCCTGTCTTTGCGGATCTGAGCAACAATGATATATCACATATTGAGCGCATACTGCATTGCAGGGAATACCAGCCGGATGAAGTTGTCTTCAGCCAGGGAACGCCCGGATTCGGTATGTACATTATCGAAGACGGCGCTGTAACCATAGTATCTGAACCTTCAATGAAGGTGCTTGCTGAACTGCAGGGCGGAGATTTCTTCGGGGAACTTGCCCTGCTTGACGACTCTCCGCGGAGCGCGACCGCAATGGCGAAGACATCATGCAGGATGCTCTGCTTCTTTCAATCCGACCTCTTCGAACTTATCAGCCAGAAACCGCGGATAGGTGTTAAGATACTTCAATGCCTCGCCAGGACTATCGGCGAACGCCTGAAAAGAGCTAACGAAGAGATACACGCCCTTCATAAAAGATCAGAAGCCCGGAGTTGACGGTATAAAAATTGGAGAGCCAGGAAGAAAATAAAGGCGGGCGCTGGTTCAGGGTAATACTAATTCTGATACTCTTCATCGCAGCGGCATCCGCCCTTTCATTCATCAGCGATGTAGTAAAGATCCTTATCATCTCGGCATTGCTGGCATTTGTCCTTGACCCTTTGGCGCTTTTGCTTGAATCACGCGGGATGAGCCGCACCCTTGCGACAGCGACACTCTTTCTCACTATAAACCTGGCCGGCATCATCTCAATCCTTCTTCTGATACCTCTCTTTTTCGGAGATATCACCGCGATCCAGATCAATCTGGATTCTGCCCGGACAACCGCAATGATCGAAAAGATCGAACACCTCATTGAGAATGACCTCTCATTCCTAGGCATTAAAGATATTCATCTGATGGCAAAGATCCAGAAGACCATCGGCAGCCTGGGTGAATGGTTTGTCAACCATATTCTCGATATGGCATCTCTCATGATTGACTTATTTCTGATACCTTTTATAACCTTCTTTTTTCTTAAAGACGGCAGGGCATTCAAAAAGGCATTTGTCAGCATGGTGCCCAACAGGTATTTTGAATTCACACTGCGCCTGATCTATAACCTGGAAAATCAGGTCTCAAACTTTCTGCGCGGCCAGTTAATTGACGCTATGGTCGTCGGCGTCCTCTCTACGATAGCGCTCTGGATAGTCGGCGTGAAATATTTTCTCTTCATAGGTGTCTTTGCCGGGCTTGCGAACTTCATGCCTTACTTCGGGCCCATAGTCGGAACGGCTCTGGCTGTGCTTGTTTCTCTCCTGAATAACGGAAATTTTGAAACGGTATTTTCCGTTATCCTTGCCTTTGCCGTGGTAAAGCTCATAGACGATATGGCGGTGCAGCCGTACGTCGTAGGCAAGAGCGTCAACATGCACCCGCTGATAGTATTGCTCGTAATCATTATAGGCGGCAAATTCTTCGGCATACTCGGCATGTTCCTATCAGTGCCTGCAGCCGGTTTCATAAAGGTCGTGCTGCAAGAGAGCATCGGCAATCTCCGCAAATATGGGGCTATCTGATCAAGAAGCCGTCACCCCTGCCGCTTTTTTAAATAATATCTTTTCTCCCTCAATATCCGCCTCTATCATGTCGCCTTCACTGAAGCTTCCGTCAAGGAGCTTTGTGGCAAGAGGGTTAAGTATCTCCTTCTGTATCGCCCTCTTAAGCGGCCGCGCACCGTATAACTGGTCATAACCCACATCCGCAAGATACGCCTTGGCCCTGTCAGTCAGCGTAAGGTCAACACGCCTCTCTTTAAGATAACGCTTCATCTGTTCAAGCTGGATATCCACTATTCTGACAAGAAGCTCTTTGTTCAGCGGATGGAATATTATCGTCTCATCCACCCTGTTTAAAAACTCGGGCCTGAAGAACTTCTTAAGGTCATCTGTAACGCTCTTGCGCATCTGGCCTTCATCGCTCCACTCTGTGAGCATCTCCTGTATATGCTGGCTGCCTATGTTCGAGGTCATGATAACGACCGTGTTCCTGAAGTCAACGGTGCGCCCGTGCCCGTCCGTTAGCCTGCCGTCATCAAGCACCTGCAGAAGGACATTGAAAACCTCCTGATGCGCCTTCTCTATCTCATCAAAGAGTATGACCGCGTAAGGCCTCCTCCTTATCGCCTCGGTAAGCTGGCCGCCCTCGTCATAACCAACATATCCCGGAGGCGCGCCTATGAGCCTTGATACCGTATGCCGCTCCTGATACTCGGACATGTCAATCCTTATCATGGAATCTTCATCATCAAAGAGGAACTCCGCGAGCGCCTTCGCAAGTTCTGTCTTCCCAACGCCTGTCGGCCCGAGGAATATGAATGAGCCTATCGGCCTGTTCGGATCCTGTATGCCCGCCCTCGCCCTGCGTACCGCATCTGAAACAGCGTTTATCGCCTCCTCCTGCCCGACAACTCGGAGCTTCAGCCTCTCTTCCATCTTAAGAAGCTTCTGCACCTCTCCCTCAAGCATCCTGCTGACCGGCACGCCTGTCCACTTTGATACTATCTTCGCGATATCCTCGTCATCCACTTCTTCCTTAAGCATCCTGTTCTTACCATCCTCTTCCAGTGACCTCTTCTGCTCTTCATTAAAGGATTTCTGCAGTTCGATAAGTTTTCCATATTTAAGCTCAGACGCCTTGCTCAGGTCTCCCTCGCGCTCAGCCTTTTCCGCTTCTATCTTTACCTTCTCTATCTCCTGCTTGATAGCGCTTATCTTCTTGATAGCATCCTTCTCGCGCATCCACTGCGTCTTCAGCATATTGCGTTTCTCGGTAAGGTCGGCTGTCTCCTTGTTCAGCTTTTCAACCCTCTCCTGCGAAGCCTTGTCCTTCTCTTTCTTCACAGCCTGCTTCTCCATCTCATACTGCCTGAGCTTTCTTTCGATCTCATCAAGCTCAACAGGCATGCTGTCTATCTCCATCTTGAGTCCTGATGCTGCCTCATCTATAAGGTCGATCGCCTTGTCAGGAAGAAACCTGTCTGATATATACCTGTTGCTAAGCACTGCGGCTGCAATGAGCGCGGAGTCCTTTATCCTTACGCCGTGATGGACTTCGTAGCGCTCTTTCAGTCCCCTGAGGATAGAGATCGTGTCGTCAATGCTCGGCTCCTGAAGAAAGACCGGCTGGAACCTTCTCTCAAGAGCTGGATCCTTCTCAATATATTTTCTGTACTCATTCAGTGTAGTCGCGCCGACACACCTGAGGTCTCCTCTTGCAAGGGCAGGCTTGAGCATGTTTGATGCGTCTATCGCGCCCTCTGCCGCGCCCGCGCCCACTACGGTGTGAAGCTCATCTATGAAGAGTATGACCTTGCCCTCTGCCTGCTCAACCTCCTTCAGAACAGCCTTGAGCCTCTCCTCAAACTCTCCCCTGTATTTCGCGCCCGCGACAAGCGCGCCCATGTCGAGTGCAACGACCCTCTTGTCCTTGAGTGAATTGGGCACATCGCCAGAGGTTATCCTCTGTGCAAGCCCCTCTGCCGCAGCGGTCTTGCCGACTCCCGGCTCGCCGATAAGGACAGGATTGTTCTTCGTCCTTCTTGAAAGCACCTGGATCACCCTTCGTATCTCATCATCCCTTCCTATGACAGGGTCAAGCTTTCCCTTGCGGGCAAGTTCGGTAAGGTCTTTCGCGTACTTTTTCAGAGCCTGGTATTTGTCTTCAGGCGCCGGGTCTGTGACACGTTGTGTGCCTCTTATATCCCGCATCTTCTCAAGTATGCCTGCTTCCGTGATTCCGTATCTGGTAAAGAGCTTCTCTGTCCTGCCTTTTGACTTGATAACCGCCAGAAGCAGGTGCTCGACGCTTACATAATCATCCTTCAGATGCTCCGCCTCTTTAAGCGCCCTCTCAAATATATCCTTCAGTTCCTGTGTTACATAGAGCTGCCCCATGGGCGTGGAGCCGAGAACTTTTGGAAACCTCTCTATCTCAGCCTCAACATCCTTTCTCAGCGCATTCACATCCACACCAAGTAACTTTATAAGCTCAAACGCTATCCCCTCATCCAGAAGAACATATAGCAGGTGTTCAACATCAACCTGCTGATTGCCCTTTCCCTCGGCATACTGCTGCGCCTTCTGAACAGCCTCCTGGCTTTTAACTGTGAATTTATCGAATCTCATCACTCTTCCTCCTCAAATATCTCTCTGATTCTCTTTTCAAAATCGCTCCTGATGCTGCTTTCTATATGAGCCATCATCTCATCCATCTCCCTGTGCAGCGCTTCCATCCTGTGCCTCATCCTGAGGATTATATCCACTCCTGCCCTGTTCACGCCGAGGTTCTTTGTAAGGTTCAGTATCCTCCTGATACGGTCAACATCCTCTGCCGAGTAACGCCTTGCGCCGCCTACCCTCTTCGGATGTATGAGCCCCTCTCTCTCATAAATGCGGAGCGTCTGCGGATGTATATGGAACATCTCGCAGACAACGCCTATCATAAAGAGCGGGTGTTTCCTGTCATCCATCAGAATATCACCTTACTTCTCATACGCCTTCTCAATCTCTTTCAAAGCCTCTTTTGCCTTGTCATTTACTGACTTTGGAACAACGATCTTTATGACCGCATACTGGTCGCCTTTATTTCCTGTCTTCTTATTCGGGATGCCCTTGCCTTTGAGTTTGAACTTCTTTCCGCTGTCCGTGCCTGAAGGAAGAGTCATCGTAACAGAACCGTCAAGCGTCGGAACCTTGATCTTCCCGCCGAGTATCGCTTCATTAACGGTCACAGGAACGTCTGCATAAAGGTCATCATGCTCCCTCTTGAATACAGGGTGCGGCTTTACCGTCAGGTCTATATAGAGGTTTCCCGCAGGGCCGCCTTTCATGCCTGCGCCGCCCTTGCCTCTGATCTTCAGCCTCATGCCTGTGTCAGCGCCGGGCGGGACTTTTACATTCAAAGATTCAGTGGCCATTGTGAGACCGCTGCCGCCGCATGCGCCGCATGCCTTAGTGATTATCTTTCCAGTGCCTCTGCATGACGGACAAGGCTGATTCATGTTGAACATCCCTCTTCCCTGTTTTATAACACCTGAGCCTTTGCAGTTTGAGCACGTCTGTGAAGACTCAGCCCCGCTCCCTCCGCAGCTCTTGCATGTTGCTTCTCTTCTTAATGAGATAGGTTTTGTCACTCCCCTGTACGCGTCTTCAAGCGTTATCTCAAATGATGTAACGAGGTCATGCCCCATTGCGGGCCGCTCTCTCTGTCCAAAACCACCGCCGCCAAATAGGTTTGTGAAGATATCTTCAGCGCCCTCAAATCCCCCGCCGAAGCCGCCTCTGAATTCCTGGCCTCCGAAACCCTGAAAACCATGCGCCCCTTCAAACCCTGCCTCGCCGAACTGGTCGAACTGCTCCTTCTTCTTGGGGTCGCTCAGAATTTCGTATGCCTCATTTATCTCTTTGAACTTCTGCTCGGAAGCCTTGTCGCCGGGGTTAACATCAGGGTGAAATTTGCGCGCAAGTTTCCTGTACGCCTTCTTTATCTCAGCGGCAGAGGCATCTTTTTTAACTCCGAGTAATTCGTAATAATCTTTTGTTCCTGTTGCCATTTAACCCCTTTTATTCTCTAAGCTATACGTCTGGTTTTATAATATAACTTGATACAATTCATGTCAAGCTGTTTAATGCCATACTGTTACAATCTGCTCGATAGTTATAATTTTACGCCCTTTCCCTTTATGTTTCAAGTGTAGATTTTAGTATTATATTTCAATGCGTTATAAGCTTTAAAGCTGGACATTTTTTATCTCATCATTTATAATCGCATGATGCTGCCCCGTATAATACCATTAATAATCTCATGCCTAATTATCTCAGCGCATTTTTACAGGCATTACAACTATCCCCTGATGATAATAAGCATCCTTGTGCCGTTTTTACTTCTGATAAAAAGGAGGCGGGCATTGATAGTGATACAGTTCTTTGCTTTGGCAGGCGCAGGGGTCTGGATAAATACTATCATTGAAATTGCTGACGAAAGAATGCATTTCAACGAGCCGTGGATAAGGATGGCTTTAATACTCGGAGCAGTTGCGCTCTTCACGCTTTTTTCAGGATTGCTGCTGAATGCAAAGAAGGTTAAAGATAATTATCCGCTTGAAGGCGACTGGTAAATGAAGAAAGATAAAAATACAGTGAAGAAGAAACCATCGGCAGGACGCTCAACTCCAATCACCTCTCCGTTAAAACCTGCCCGGCCTGCGTTTATTCCTAACCTGTGGAACCGGCTGACCATCATTCCTAACCGGCCTGTCACGACCATCTCTGCCAATTGGCTTCATCTTTTTATTGTGGCAGCCTGTCTCTTGCCGCTCTACGCATACACATCGCCCCGTACTCTTGCGCTTGAGGACGACGGACTCTTTGTAATGGCTGCAAGATTTCTTGGAATACCTCAACCGCCGGGATATCCTCTCCATTCGCTGTTGGGATGGTTCTTCACTCATCTTCCTGCCGGAACCGTGGCATATCGCCTTCACCTGATGAGCGCGGTCTTCGGTGCGCTCACCTGCTGCGCTGTATGGCTGATAATTCGTACGCTTGTCCTTGATGCGGCATGCGCATACGCAGGCGCTCTGCTCTTCGGTGTGTCTCGGGTCTTCTGGTCTCAATCAATAATCGCCGAGGTCTACACGCCCAATACGTTTCTCTTCTTCTCGACAGTATATCTTGCTATGCAATATGCCGCTCAGCCAAGCCGCGGCCGCCTCAGAGCATTCGGAATTTTTTACGGCCTCGGACTTGCCTTACACTGGCCGCTCGTTGTGCTCTCGTCGCCGGGGCTCGTCTTTCTTCTGCTTCCAAGGTGGAAAGATATCCTGCGCGACTGGCACACCTTGCTCATATCAATCCTGCCCGCCGCGATCTTGCCATATGTGTGGATGGTGGTACGCTCCAATATGAATCCTCTGATCAGCTTCTACGGCCCGATAAGATCAATGGGAGAATTCATCTTCTTCTTTCTCCGCCGAGGATTCAGAGAGGTTGACACAAGTCAGAGCGCAGGCCTGATAGACAAACTTCTCTTTGAACGATTCCTGCTGCTTGAGATGCTCTGGCAATATACGGTGATTGGTGCGGCTCTTGCGCTTGCCGGAATATGGCTGCAATGGAAACGCTTCACAATGGGCACAAGCCTCGCGTGGATGATGATGTGGTTCAGCAGTTCTTTGCTGCTTGGCTCAGTGCTCGCATTTGACTACGAACCTCTGATGCAGTCTGTCATCACCGTCTATCCGCTGATCCCATACGGGGTGATGGCGATATGGATAGCTGTGGCGCTTGATGCCGGCTTCTCACGCTGGGTGGCATCACAGGCAGCGAAAATTCTCATAGTAGCGTGCTTGGTTGTGGCAGTCGGCATCGTGAATTTCGGACAGAACAATCGCAAAGACGACACATGGCCGCGTGACTATGCAGAGGCTCTCCTGAGCGGCCTTGATAAAGACGCCGTCCTCTTCACCAATGGTGACCAGGATGCGTTCCCTCTCGGCTACTTCAACCTTGTTGAAGGAATGCGGCCGGATGTCACACTCTATAATGATCAGGGCCTCGCCTTTGCCAACCGGCTCTACCGGTTTGACGACGCCAATCGGTCTGCCATTCTTGATGACTTTGTGCGCCGCTCCGCGCGCCCGGTCTATTTCATCATGCCAAACGCATACAGGTTTGCAACACAGGACGGGGGATTTTACGTCAAGGCAAGGCCGGATCTTCCTGACGGACGGATACTGTTTGAATTAGGCGAACCGGCACGCGCCTTCGTGCGCAAAATGGAAGGGATGAAGCTGCGCGATCAGTGGTTCAATAATCACCGCGACAGTCAGCGCCGCCGCTTCATGAGCGTGCTCACATACTTTAAATACTTCGAGCCTTCAGTCTTTGAGAGTGCTGACCTCGCTGAGCTCTATGGGCTTCTTGAGCGAACGCCGGCAGGCAGGCTCGGACGACTCACGCCATGGGCCATCGATAAAGTTCCTCCTGACGAATGGGATCGGTATGTTGACCAGGCCGTTACTGCAATGAAGGAGACCGGCTCCAAGAAGGATCTCTCATTGGCTGTCTATATGAAAGGGCTCGGGCTTTTGAGCCATGGGCGCGAAGCTGAGGGAGTACAGCGCCTTACGGAGTCGGTTGACATCTATCCTAACCGAAAGAACCCTGCTGTGATGCGATTGCTTGAGTACTACTCTGAAAAGCGTCAGCAGGCAGACTTCTTCAGCCTTGGCAACCGCTTCTTCATCGGGCAGACTGTTGATCAGCCGACAACAGCGCGGCTCCTGCAGCTTGGCTCTGTCTTCAATGGCCGATGAAAAATTAAATGACAAGGCTATCTCTCTTTGTCATTCCGGCTTGTCCGGAATCTATTCTGGTATAATTATTAATCAAAAGTATTAAATAAATAATCCCATAATGAATGTGAGGTAACAAATTGGGCAAAAAAGAGAAGAAACAAAAAGAGGCTCTGAAGAAATCATCTATTGAAGAGCCTCAGATACAGGAAGAGCCTGCTAAAAAGAAGAAATTTAAAAAGCAGCAGATACCTAAATATCTGGAGAAGCCGAACTGGACGCTGACCGGGCTTGCAGCCGCAGGCATGATCCTTACCGCCTACCTCTCCCTTATCCACTGGTTCGGGCAGAAGCCGCTCCTCTGTAATGAGGGAAGCACATGCAGCATCGTGCAGGGAAGCAGATGGGGAACCTTTCTCCTTCTGCCGACAGCATTCTGGGGTTTCCTCACATACACCGCGCTCGCATTCATCGGCTTTAAGATCCGCGACCGCGCCTCGCACTGGAAAGCGGCATGGACGGTCTCGCTCATAGGCTTTGCATACAGCATCTATCTCGTCTCCATCTCCATCTTTGTTATCAAGGCCACATGCATCTACTGCCTCGCCTCCTTCTCTATCATGACTGTGATATTTATAGTTATGACTTCACAGCGTTCTTGGCTGCCCAACCTTAACTTTGCGTCATGGGCAAGGCAGGCGGCGATAGTGGCGGTGATCATCATAGGCGGAATGCATCTGCACTACAGCGGCATCTTCTATTCAGGAGCCGGGCCGGAAAAACCTTATCTCAAAGGATTAGCCGAACATCTCACCAAAGAGGACGCGAAGATGTACGGCGCATTCTGGTGACCGGCATGCGTGGAACAGAAGTCTCTGTTCGGGGCATCAAAAGACAGTCTGCCGTATGTAGAGTGCTCACCAACCGGACGCTCAGGCCCGCCATCGGCTGAGTGCATTAAAAACAATATCAAGTCCTTTCCCACATGGATCATAAATGGAAAGAGGTATGAGGGGATTCAAAAGCCTGATCGGCTGGCTGAGATTACAAGGTATACGGGGAGTAAGTGACATGAACATAAAAAAAGACCACATAAGATTGGCATCCTTGTTTTATACACCCTTGATGATGGTTGCTATATTCACTTTGCTTGACGCAACAAAAATGCGTTCATGGTCTTTTTACCCACTATCCTTCATTCTATTTATACCCATTGTTTTAAAACTAAAATATAAAGAAATAAAACTTTTAGAAATAAATGTTCTTTGCATTCTTGGTTTTATCTTTGGTTTTTTTATCGTTGCACGCAATATTAATATCTCGATTACAATTTGGCTTATTTCATTATTACCCGGGATCGCTTTTATGAATTCAGCGGTCTTGTTAATAAATTTCGCTGCCTTGATCATTCATAAGCCAAGCAATAATGCTCTTAATTTTTCACAAAATCAAACAGTGTATAATTCATCAAAGAGAGTACCGTTAAAGACAATATTTGCATGTGTATTCTTTGCATTGAGCCTCTTACCAATAATTGTATATGTATACCCACCTTTTGCTTTCGCCCTTCTAATGCAACTATTGGGTCATCAGTCAGGAAATCCTATAAGTTATATTTTCAATATAGGGATTATTCTATATCCTTTCGTGCTGATATCATGCGGTATTAAATTTAACGCTAATTTAAAAAAGGAAGAAACAGATAAAGCCATGTTTTTAGCCATGCTGCCTTTAGGTTATGTATTGCTTATGTCTGGCCTATTCATGCTGTTAGCTTGAGTTGACTTAACCATCTATTTATTTAAGATATAAAACTATTGATAGGCAGGAAAATATATGAAAAAAGAATACGATTTTTCCAAAGGTGAGAGAGGCAAGTTCTATCGTCCGGACGCAGAATTATATCTACCTATTTACATCGAGCCTGACATGATGGAAGTGCTAAGAAAATTCTCCAAGAAAAAAGGCGTTGAGGTCACAACGATAGTAAATGAGTGGATAAGAAAAGACATCTCCATAGTGGAAACAATAACAAAATAAGGCATAACCAATCGCTACAGGATTTGGGATAAGCTTCACGCGAATAACAAAAGGACAGATTCCGGACAAGCCGGAATGACAGCAAAGTTATTAACCCAATAACCGAACCTTAACCTTACTCCCCTTCTTCACAGTATCAACATCCTCAGGAACAATGATAAGGCTGTCAGCCTTGACCATTGAACTGAGCATACCTGAGCCCTGCTCGCCTGTGGTCTTTGTGACGTAGCCGTTGTCTTCCCATCTCGTCTGCGCCCTTACAAAAAAGGTCAGCCCCTTCTTTGTCTTTACATCCTCTTCAAGCACAGCCTCAACCTCTCTCCTGTCGCCGCCTTTGCGCCCTAACATCTTCATGATGGCAGGCCTTACAAAGACCTCAAAGCCTATCATCGTTGAGACAGGATTGCCGGGAAGGCCGAAGAAGGGTTTGCCTGCAATGGTCCCGAATAGGTTTGGTTTGCCCGGCCTCATCGCGACCTTCCAGAACTTCTCATCCATGCCAAGCTCATTCATCACTTCCTTTACATAATCATACTCGCCCATTGAGACACCGCCTGAGGTGACGATGATGTCGCATTCGAGGCAGGACTTGAGCGCATCACTGAGGCTCTTTTTATTATCCTTGGCAACGCCTTTATTGACCGGCATGCCGCAGCTTGCGATCACCTGAGTGAAGAGCGAATACGCGTTTGAGTTCCTTATCTTGCCGGGCTGCATCTTCTCCTCAATGCTTATGACCTCATCGCCTGTCGTGACTATCGCAACCTTAGGCCTCTTTGAGACATTCACTATGGCTATACCCATTGATGCAAGCATCCCTATATGAGATGGGCCTATGAGGCTGCCCTTTTCCAGGACAAGGTCTCCCTTTCTGATATCCTCACCCGCCAGCCTGATGTTATCACCTGCTTCGATATGCTCAAAAACCTCTACAAAACCATCCGCCTCTTTTGTATTCTCAACCATTACAACAGCATCAGCGCCTTCGGGTATCGGGGCGCCTGTCATTATCTTTACAGCCTCGCCCTTATTCACCTTTGATGATGTATCGCCGCCAGCCCTGAATTCGCCTGATATCTTGAGTTTGATGCCTGATGCTTTAGCTGCTGATATGCTGTCGGAAGACCTGATCGCAAAACCATCCATCGCAGAATAATCAAATGCAGGCAGGTCACAATCGCTGTGTATGTCCTCTGCGAGAACCCTGCCTAAAGATTCAATTATGCCGACCTTTTCTTTGCCAAGCGTGCCTTTGACTGAATCAAGAACTGTCTTTAACGCTTCATCAACGCTTATCATTATTAATCCTTTCTATTTGGAATCTGTTTTTTTAATTCCCCCTTAGAAAAGGGGGATACAGGGGGATGTTGAAATATAACACACCCCTACCCCCTCTTATTAGAGGGGAAGATTCTGGACAAGCCAGAATGACAGACAAAAAATATACTTTATTTCTTTCTTAAATACTTAACATGCCTTTTATAAAAATTAAGGTCATCAATATTATCCACGTCATACCAGAATGGAAGCAGTGAGAATTTGACCCTGCCGGCATATAGCTTATCAAGCGTCTTGTTCAGCACATCGGAAGAGTCCCATGGAATACCCTTGAATACATTGCTAAAGAGCTTCTTCATGCCGACAAGGTAGTAGCCTCCGTCAGTGCACGGGCCGAGGACAAAGTCCTTCCTGTCAAGTTCATCAAACGCCTGTCTTATAAAATCAACCGGTATCGTCGGGCTGTCGCTGCCTATGACAACCACCTTGTCATATCCTTCTTTGAACTTGTCGCTGAATGCGTTGATGAACTTTTCTCCGAGGTCTTTCCCTCTCTGGACAAACTCGCCCTTGAATTTATGCTTCCGGCTGAGGTTCTTAAGAAATGTGTCCTGCGTCGTTGGAAAACATCCGAGAAATTTGTCAACTTCTTTCAAGCCATCGCATATCTTCATGGTGTCCGCAACAAATGATTTGTACGCCCTGAGCGTCTTGCCGCTGCCGAGGTCTTTCATCAGCCTCGTCTTCACCTTGCCCGCTTCAGGCGTCCTCACAAATATAATAAAAGCATTCTTCGCATCGCTGTATTCATCCTTAAAGAGCTTGAACCTTTTGCCGGTCCGCTTAGCCTTGCGCTCGCGTTTGCGCGACTCATCCATATATGATTCCTTCTCCTCGGGATAGTACTCAAACAGCTCTTTCCAGAACTTTATGGAGTTAGAGATATATTTGGGATTATATGTCTTTTGAGGTTTATCCATGAGGCTGCACTTGACATCTTTGCCGTTAAAATAAGAGAGCCCCGCTATCTCTCCGTCTTTATTTATATGCGGCTCAAACGGAAATGTCATGCAGTTGAAAGAGCGCTGCTCCCTTATACATTTTTCAGGGCCGGGACATGACGCAAAGACATAATAATCTTCAGACTCCTCGATATACTTCTTCACCTCTTCTGTCCTGGGAGCCCTCTTCCAGAACCTGCCGTTGCGGCGGTGCCTCTTATACTCATCATGAAAGAGGATAGGCACGACAAACTCGTTCTCGCAGCAGACAGGCACGCCGTTATTTTTCGGGGCGCAGAGCTTGCCGCAGTCGAAGTCTATCATGTTGACCGAGAGCAGATCCTGAAACATCTTCATATCTCTCTCTGTTATGCGCTCTTTCATGGAATATTATGGTACATCTTGAAGAGGCTATTTATCAATGCGTTGTTTATACATACAGCCAGAGATATGCTACGTTTATCTGCGAAAAAAACGGAGGTTGTAAGGCTTGCTGAACTGTATTAATTATCGGAAAAAGAACAGGAACCGAGGTTAGTTATCTCAATGTCGCAGCCGTTATCAATGTCATAGCTCCTCAGGTCGGTATAGCCCTTGCTGCAGGTCTGAGAGTTGCACGCGCCAGATGTGCCGTAGGTCTTTAATGTGTTCCCTGCGTTTACACTGTTGCCGACGCCGCTGCCCCAGTCGGAACAATTGACGCCCGGCTGGATCTTGAATCTGACATTGCTCCCTGTCGAATTTAATACATTGATGCCGGTGGCCTCGCAGGGGTCGCCCGCGGCCACGCAGTTGCTGTCTTCAAAGATAGTGTAATCAGGCGGATCGTTAGGGGTAAAACCGATACAGCAGTCCGCGTTAATATCGGTAAGTATCGCCTGATTGTAAGTCGCAAGGAGCTGCTGATTATTGCAGTTGCCGTTGGATGTGCCATATTGGTATATCACCTCATTCTGGCTGAGGGTTCTTGTGCCGTCAGTAGTTACCTCATCGCCGTCATTGACCTGCAGGCATGCCCCGTCAAGCATAAAATCTTTTTTATTGCCCATGGAATTCCATACCCTGTATTCCGTGCAGATATGCAGCCCGGGCAGGGGGATTATACTAAGCGGAAAGGTCTTGTTTGCAATATTGTTATCATCATCCCTGACATATACGGGTATGTACATTGTCGAAACCTGTGTGGGTGTACCGGATACCTGAATGCTTGTGCACGACTGCCAGGTGCCTGTCTCGGTTGAAGTAACCTCATCCCATGAACACGAGACAGAAGAGACAAGGTTCCCGTCACATAAGATATTCAATCCGGCCTGGGGATCCTCCTGCACGCACCATCTGTAATCCTCGTCAGGATCGGAGTCAGCGCCGTCAGCAAAAAGAACTCCCCCTTCCGCGTAAACAAATACGTTATAGGCATTTGTAACAACTCCGTAAGGAAGAGAACTGTTTATTATCTTGATCCCTGTTCCGCATCCAACTCTGGCCTTAAGTTCGCTGAGCTCCATCCACAGTACTATATCGGAATAGTTCTCAGGCCTGTTGAGTCCGGAGGCATAGTCATCGATTCCGATGAGGTCATAATCATATGTATTTATGGTGGAACTCGCCACGTTTGTCTGCATATTAAAGTTATCGCCGCCGCTCACGATGACAAAAGCCACATTATCGATTATTGCGGAGGGTGAGGCGCATGATGCGTCACCTCCGCAATTTTGCACATGGGTGTCTGTGGTGTTCCTGTCACAGATCGGATCACCTGAAGTGAGGCCGGGATCAGGGATATAGACAAGGTCATTGCCCCAGATATCTTTGGGATTCCTCGCGATATTGGCAAACTCGGCAACGGTCGGGATACGGCCGTTTGTCACGGCAAAACCGGCTACGGCATCGATCCCGGCATTAATGATATCCTTTGTGTCAATGTGCTTCTCCCTTTGCAGAAGAGGTCCCAGCGCTTTGATGCCGAATACAATAAGCAGTCCTATGATCATAAGAATGATCCCGAGATGCAGAAGGGCTACTCCGTCCTTATTTGATGCCGCGCGTTTGAGATTAGAAATAAATTTCATCACGGGCACGTCCTGTCGGCCTGGTCAAACCAGATACAGCAGTCTCCGTTGGTATCGGCAACTATGGCCTGGTTATAGGTAAGGGCAGACTCAAGCCCGCCGCAGCTCCCATTGGACGTTGTGTGCATCTCCATCTCCTCATTCGGTGTAAGTGTGCCGATGGAGCCGGAACCGGTTACCTCGTCATTAAGAAAGATAGCGTCACAAACTCCGGAAACTCCCAACGCAGTGATCCGATAATCCGTCTTAACAGCGGGCTTGCCGTTCCAGACCCTGTATTCGGGGCAGATGTTCAATCCTGAGATCGAACCTATCGTGACTGCGAATATCCTGCTGCCTATATTGCCGCTGCTGTCTTTTACATAGACGAATATCCTGAAAGCTCCGCTGGTGACAGGTGTTCCTGACAGCTCAAGGCTTGAACATTGCTGCCATGTGCCGCTTGCCTCCCCGCAGGTCAATGAAGAAGCAAGAGCGCCGTCACCGGGATTACATACATAACTCAATCCGCCCGGGGCGCTTGAGGTAACGCACCACTCATAATCCTCGGCAGAATCGGTATCTCCGTTTATGTCCGCAAAGGGGACACCGCCTGTCGCGTAAAAATTCGCGTCATAAGGGCTTGATAAAAGTCCGGACGGCAGGGGAACGTCAAGGATATTGAGCGGGGCCTCTTCACAGCCCGCGGCTGTCCTGAGTTCGCTGAGCGTCATCCATTTGACGATATCATCGTATTCCTGAAGCCTGTTGATCACGGGGGTGAAGTCATCTATCCCCGCCAGCCCCTTTTGATATGCTTTGACCGGGTTCACCGTTGTATTTGTCTGGATGTTGAGGTTGGAGCCGCTGCTCAGTATAAGAAAGGCAACATTCGGGATTGTGTCAAGAGGAGCCGTGCATGAGGAGCCGCCGCAGACCTGGACTGTTAGGGCGGTGGAATCCCTGTCACATATATTGCCGGCAGCGAGGCCGCTGTCAGAGAGATAGACAAGGTCTTTGCCCCATATGTCCACAGCCTCGGTGACAACCGAAGGGAACTCGGCAGTTGAAGGAAGCCTTCCGTTTACCTGCGCGAAACCTATCACTGATATAACTGAGGAATCGATAATCTTCTTCGACTTCTCCTGCTTTATCCTTTCAACTATAGGGGCGACCATATGCATGGATATCACAAAAAGCAGGCCGAAGATAACCAGAATGATCGACATCTCGACAATGGTGAAGCCTTTCCCTTTATTCAACATGTGTGTTCCCTTTGCTGTTATAAAGCTCATCGCGAATACAGTCCAAACTCAAGGGCAGGTCTTGTCTGTTCCTGAGACATCTATACAGCAGTCCGCGTTGTTATCAGAAAATATCGCTTCATTGTAGTTGAGAATACTGGCCGCGCCTCCGCAGCTTCCGTTTGACGTTGAATGCTGGACAATGCTCTCGCCGTTCTGAAGAACCCTTGACCCGTCAACAGTTATCTCAGCTCCGTCATTGATGGCAAAACAGCCGCCGTCCATCTCAAAATCATTCTGGTTTCCGGTATCATTCCAGGCCCTGTATTCCTCACAGATGTGCAGCCCCATCACCTGGCTGATGCTGAGGCCGAAGGTGCGGCGGGCAAGGTTTCCGGTATCATCTCTTGCATGGACAGGAAGGCTGAAGACGCCCTCCTGCGTAGGCGTGCCTGATATCCTGAGGCTTGTACACTGCTGCCATGTTCCGGTTGAAAGGCCGCATGCCGCTGATACCGCGAGGTTTCCGTTACAGTCATAACTTAACCCGGTCGGCAGCGTTCCTGTGACACACCATTCATAATCATCATCTGAACCGGAGTCCGCGCCGTCGGCAAAGAGCACCCCGCCGGCCGCGAATATATCCGTAGAATAGGTTGACAACAGGAACCCTGACGGGATATCGACATTTAGTATCTTCATGGGAGACCCGCTGCATCCGGCCTTAACCCTGAGTTCAGGGAGAACTACCCACTTGACAATATCCTTATACGCCTCAGGCCTGTTCATTCCCGGTATGTAATCATCAACACCAACGGTGTCAGGAGAATATACCCGAATGGTATTTACGGTCGTATTTGTCTGACGATTCAGGTTTGCCCCGCTGCTCACCACAATGAAGGCGACATTCTGCGCGGTATCCTCCGGTGTCCCGCACGTGGCGCTGCCGCAGGTTTCGACAGTCAGGGCTGTAGAGTTCCTTGCACAGATGCCTCCGGCAAGGACAAGGTCAGCGTCGGGCTTATAGATAAGGGCATTACCCCACGGGTCTTTAGGTATCGAAACTGCCAAAGGAAATTCTGCCACAGTAGGGAGGCGGCCGTTAATACTGGCATAACCCATGACAGACTCTATCGCCGCATCAACAACATCGTTGCCTTCGCTGCGCTTTAACCTCTCTATTAGCGGGCCTGTCATCTTCACGCCGATGGCGAAGAGAAGGCCGAAGAGTACCAGTACTATAGCAAGCTCAACCAGTGAAAAACCTTTTGATCTCATTGCTCATTCACCTTAAATCTCAAAAAAGAGGATTTCCCCTGACAACGCAATCCCTGTATACCTAAGGCTATCAGAATAAAACGGTTAAGTCAAAAAAAGATCGGCCATAACTGCGCGATTATGCACCGATTAAAAATATGTGTATAATTAGTAAAAGGAAGCGTCAATAACGGTTTGATACCTTAAAATTAAATCTGAAAAGGAGGGTTTGGATATGCGGCTTGCAATTATCATTCTGACTGTTTTTTTTGTGTTTTTTGGAGGTACGGCCCTTTACGGCCTCTGGTCAGACGAGGTTATGAATATGATGGTCAAGGACGCAAGTATCGGAGAGCAGATAATCTGGCAGAGCGCCATCTTTGACAGAGGCTTAATGTGCCTCGGTTTCGCGATAACATGGCTTATAGTCATCCCCTGGCATATTAAGAAGCTCAACGGGAAATAATTTGTATGTACGATGGTATTTAATGGGAAACGTTTAAGGTTAAAGCTGTTTTACCGGCATTAAGTGAATCAGGCATATTAACACCGGCAACCTCAATCGCATAAGACAAAGAAGCCAGCAGCAGAATGGGTATTACAATAAATATTGGATTCTTTCTCATTTTAGGCATAATTACTTCCCCGCCCTTGAGGGGAGGGAATTAAGGGGAGTGTGTTCTATGAAGTTCTCCTTCTACTTGCCGTGTCCGGTTTCTTCATCCTTCATCTGCCCCGCAGCCTCTTCATTCTTCCTGTTATAATCACCGATAGTTGTCACGGCCTTGTCAAATGTCTGAACGGCAACGCCCTTATCCTTAGAGGCCTTCTCCTGCGCAGATTCCTTCTTATCGCAGGATATTAAGAATAATCCTGAGAGCAATAAAATGCCGGTGAATAAAATATGCCATCGCTTCATCCTTTCCCTCCATGATTAATTAAAGATTTGAGAAATTGTTTTCTCAATTTCCGCTAACACTTTTTTTAGAGTCATCGGAGTTGAGCCGATAATTTTTCTGCCGGGGAGATGAATATGATGAGGGAAGGAATCTATCTCGCGATGATGTTGAACATTATCCCATCTCTTTACCAGTTGCCCCTCAGCAGTCTGCCAATGAAAACTATAGGTTTCATTGCATACCCTCTTCTTGCGGATATGAAGGTATTCGGCAAATTCAAGTATGTCGGAATTGAAGATAGTGCACTTAATGCGTACATATCCATCATCTTCTCCTGCTTCCTGCCTTAATATTTTAAAAGAGGAAATGACAGGATTCACTAAAAGCTCTTGCGTTATGCCGTCAAGATAGCTGTCAATCATTCAATCTATCTGCTGCCTTCAAGTTCGAGCTTCTTATCCGTCAAATTATTGCGCATTTGGCAAAGAGAAGACCACTCTATGAAATCCATATCGTCTCCCAGTTTGCCTTCCTTAAACTCTTTTAAAAAACGCGCGGACTCTTTTTTATAAGTCCGCTCAAACTTCTTCAAGTCTTTATCGAGCCTTTTTATTTCGGCAGCATATTTACAAATTTTGTAATCAACTATCTTGGAAATAGTCTGAGACAATACAGCGTCGTCCCCGTGTTTCTGAATGAATTTCTCCAGATTTCTTACCTGTAAAAGTGTCTGCTGCATCTTCCTCACCTCCTGATTCAAACTTCTTCGTAATCTTCTACGGTTGATAAGTCATTATAACAATTTAGAGAAAATGTTTTAAATGAAGTAACCCTTGTGAAGCACGACGTATCTAATCAAACATTCCATCTCTTCATCGTTCCGCCGCCTCGCTTATCTGCTCTCATAAGCTTTAAGTTCCGGAAAATATTTTCTGTATGCGATTCCTCTTGTTGATTCCTACGTTCAATCAATTGCTGCGATTAATTCCTCTGTCCCGCCAAATCTAAGCAAGAATTCGCAGTAACTCGATTTAAAGTTTTGATACAACAAAAAAGGGCTGTCCCGAAGGACAGCCCTTTGCGAATTGATAATCTTAAAACTTATATCAATGGAACGATAAGCAGCGCAACGATGTTGATGACCTTGATCATCGGGTTGATCGCCGGGCCTGCTGTGTCCTTGTAAGGATCGCCGACCGTATCGCCTGTGACTGATGCCTTGTGTCCGTCGCTGCCTTTCTTGTGAACTTTGCCTGTGCTATCAGTAACGCCATCTTCAAAGGATTTCTTGGCGTTGTCCCATGCGCCGCCGCCGCTGGTCATGGCAATAGCCTGGAAGAGTCCGGTCAGGATACTTCCCATAAGAACGCCTCCTAATGCCTCTCTGCCAAGCAGAAAACCTACAACAACAGGAATAACAACCGGGATAAGCGCAGGAACCATCATCTGCTGAATAGCGCCCTTGGTCACGATGTCAACACACTTGCCGTACTCCGGCTTGCCGGTGCCTTCCATAATGCCCGGGATCTCTTTGAACTGCCTGCGAACTTCAACAACGATGCCGCCGGCCGCCTTGGCAACAGCTTCCATGAGGAGTGAGCCGTAATAATAAGGAAGCAGGCCGCCGATGAAGAGGCCTGCAAGAACCATCGGGTTTGAGAGATCGAATTTGATGTCAATCGCCATATTTGTGATTGGATCCACAAAAGAGCGCGAATACTCGGCAAAGAGAACCAAAGCTGCAAGAGCTGCTGAACCGATCGCATAACCCTTTGTAACAGCCTTTGTGGTGTTGCCGACTGCGTCAAGCGGGTCTGTAATGTTACGTATCTCTTCAGGCATTCCTGCCATTTCTGCTATACCGCCTGCGTTGTCAGTTATGGGGCCGTAGGTGTCAATTGCAACTACGATACCTGTCATTGAAAGCATCGAGACTGCCGATAATGCGATAGCAAAAAGGCCGCCTGATGCATCGCCGTTAAACCCGCCGCCTAATGAATAAGCGCCAAGTATTGAAGCAACAATAACTATAACAGGGGCTGCGGTTGACTTCATGCTGACCGCAAGGCCTGCGATAACGTTTGTTCCATGGCCGGTCAAACTTGCCTGCGCAATGTGTTTCACCGGGGGGTACTGTGCAGCAGTGAAATACTCAGTTATAACAACTATCACTCCGGTCAATGCAAGGCCGATAAGTGACATAAGGAAAACACTCATCTGTGTAAATGACGGGTGGCTGACCATTGAAGCCGGATCAACGCCCTTCAGAAATTCACCTGTCACAACATAAAATGTTACTGCCGCAAGAACACCGGCAACAGCGAGCCCCTTGTACAGGGCGCCCATGATATATCCGCTTTTGCCGAGCCTTACTGCAAATGTTCCGATAATGGAAGCGATGATCGAGATTCCGCCGAGCATGAGTGGAAATTCGACCCATGCGCTGTCAGCGCCGAAAACAGTCTTTGCAAGAAGCATTGCAGCAACGAGCGTAACTGTGTATGTCTCATAAAGGTCAGCTGCCATGCCTGCGCAGTCGCCTACGTTATCACCAACGTTGTCTGCGATAACAGCAGGGTTTCTCGGATCGTCTTCAGGAATTCCTGCTTCAACCTTTCCGACAAGGTCAGCTCCTACGTCAGCAGCCTTTGTATAGATACCGCCTGCGATACGTGCGAAGACGCTCATAAGCGAGCATCCGAACCCAAGGCCCACAAGCGCATGGAATGCCATCTCAGGCGCTGACTGTTTTGCAATAAAATAGAATCCTGCAAGGCCGATAATCCCAAGCCCGACAACCATAACTCCTGTAACAGAGCCGCCCTTGAAAGCAAGGCCGAGCGCTGCCTGAATGCCCTTGTGTGCTGCCTGTGCTGTACGAACATTGGCACGTACCGATACCATCATGCCGATATATCCGGCTACTGCTGAACCAACTGTGCCGATTACAAACCCTATAGCCGTCCAGGGCCCGAGAAAGGACAGAAGAACTGTCAATGGCACCGCAACAATAGCGACCGTTTTGTACTCACGTGCAAGGAAAGCCATTGCACCTTCCTTAACAGCATTTGAGATCTCCTGCATCTTTGTATTTCCGGCATCCTGCTTTGATACCCATGCTGCTGTCAACAGAGCGTATATAACGCCCAGCGCGCCGCAACCAAGCGCAAATAAAATTGTACCACTCATACTTTTCTCCTCCTTTTTGGTTTAATCTAAAACCGAAATTTATTTAAATGTTATTGTTACCGTTAAAACACCCCTTAAATTCCCCTTTGAAGGGGGACACAGAGGGACCCGTCTTTATTTCTTCTCTCTTCCTGAATACTTATTGAAGCATATCGCCGCGCTTCTGTAGTAAATGTGCGCGAGCTTTGAGTACGGAAGATAGACAAACAGCGAGAAAATAAAAACAAGATGTATGAAATAAACAGGGTAGGCTATGCCTGCCATACCCGCAACTCTTGTTATCCATGCAAGTATGCCTGATGCCATGATGACGCCTATGATGGTTATAAGCAACCAGTCAAAATAGCTTCCAAGCCCGACCTTTGCGGCATTAGCATACCTGTTCTTTATCATGAGAAGAACGCCTAAGAAAAGGCCTATCGCTCCGGCAAGCCCGAAGATCTTGACAGGGGCGCCTGTGCCGAACAGTTCAAAAGGAGATTCTATATGAAGAATATCAATATAGAGAACCCCGATGGCTGTGGCTATCCCAAGCAGTATAAAACTGAAAAAGACGAGAAGATGAGAAAGGTACCTGTCCTTGCTCACATCACAGGATTTAAACTTGCTGTGGCTTATTATATCGCCTGCCATAGCCATGATGCTGCCCATGAGATCGCCTGATGAAACATTGTTTGCCTTCTTCATATCGCTGAAAAAACTCATCATGCCGAGCAGCCCTACTATCGCACCGAACATAAAGGCAGGCACAAAGACCATCTGTATCTGAAAGGTCGAAGCAAAGTTGCTGAATATAAGCTCTCCTTCTGTCGGGATGAAAGTCCCGTCTGCGGAAAGTACCAGTCCGAGCACTAAGGCAGGTATGAGGAATATGAGCCACACAAGCGCCTTGTTGTTTACGATATTTACAAGAAAGCCGGGCTTTGAATACTGCGATATGGTCTGCTTCCTGATCGCGCCAAGCACCTCGCCGGGTTTTGCGCCTCTCGGGCAGTATGCAGTGCAGTCGTTGCACTGGTGGCAGAGCCATACATCAGGATTGCCGATGAACTTCTCTTTAAGCCCCCACTGCGCCCAGATCATCTCTTTTCTCGGGAAAGGGTTTTTGTCAGGGGTGACATTGCACACGACAGAGCAGGTCGCGCACTGATAGCACTTCTTCAGTGACTCGCCGCCTGAGGCCATAACGCCTTTTACAAAATCAAGATCAGGTTTTATTAAAGTTGCTTCTGACATTTATTCCTCCTAAAATTCCTTGAAAGGATTCGGGTCAAAACCTTCAAGCTTCTCTACATAAGTATTCAATATCTCAGGAAGCCTGTCATAGTCTGATATGGAAAGCTGAACGAGTTCAACCCTCTCAGGCTCCAGCTGGAGCCTTCCAAGCGTCTCCTGAAGCTTGCCGAGCCTCTCATTCGCAAGCTCACTGCCCCTTATAAAGTGGCACTGGTAATTCTCGCCGAACTTGCAGCCTAAAAGCAGCATTCCGTCAATTCCTTTTGATAAGGCATCGGCTATCCACGCAAGGTTCAGGTTGCCGAGGCACCTTACAGGGATGAACCTTATCGCCGGAGATATCTTCTTCCGCTGCTTCGCAAGCGCGTCAAGCGCCGGATAAGCGTCATTCTCACATACAAGCGCAAGCAGCCTCAGCCCCTCTTCAGGCACATCAACATTCTTCATCATGTTTGATATCATCTTGATGCTGAAGTCCTTGAAGTTGATAACACGCTCAGGGCAGGATCCCAGACATGTGCCGCACCTCCGGCATCTGGACATCTTGTGGAACGGCGTTCCCTTTGCGTCTTCTTCAATAGCTCCGAAGGGGCACTCTTCCGTACACCTCTTGCAAGAAGTGCACTTCTGGAGATTTACCTCAGGGTATGTCTGATCCCATGACCTCGGGTGAATTGAATGTCCTGTTGCGGTTGCCTCAACACACTGTATGGCCTTCATCGCAGCGCCGAGCCCGTCTTCAATGCTTCCGAGCATGTTCATCGGCTGCCTTATGCTGCCTGCGGTAAATATGCCGGTCCTGCGTGTCTCATACTGAAAACAGATATAGTTGGAATCCGTAAAGCCGTACGCCTCTTCAAGTATCGGAAGTTCAGGCCCCTGTTTGTATTCAAGATGAAGTATATTCGGTATCTTGTGAGGTTCAATTTTAGCATTCGGGTCGGCCTTGCCGCCTGATGCAACAAGCTTCTCGTCAGACTTCACCTTCCACGCTGCAAGCTCTTCAACATCGATCCTCGTATTCGGAACCATGCCGGTTGCGAGCACCACAAGATCCGCCTCTATCTTTACGTCCTCGCCGAGCAGGGTATTCTTTACATCAACATAAAGCTTTCCGCCTGACTCGCTGACGCCGGTGACCTCACCCTTAGTGAGCATCACGCCGGGATCGTTCTGCATCTTCTTGTAGAAGAGCTCGTACTGGCCCGGGGTTCTGATGTCTTTGTATAAGATATATGCTAACGCGTCAGGGTTGCTCTCCCGCACATAAGCTGCCTGTTTCAGAGAGGTCTGGCAGCAGTAAGATGAACAATATTTAAGGTGGTTCTCATCACGGGAACCTGCGCACTGAATGAATGCCACACGGGTTGCCTCTTTGCCGTCAGAGGGGCGTACTATCTTACCCTTCTTTGCCATGGCCTCCATCTCTACATTTGTTATCACATTTGGATTGCCGTAACCAAGATGGCTGAGCTTGTTCGCGTCATACGGTCTCCAGCCCGCGGCCATGACAACAGAACCTGCCTTCTTCTGCTCAGTACCGCCGGCGGTCTTTATTGAAACATCATACTGGCCGGGGAAACCTGCTATCTTCTCTATCTCTGATGAGGTGAATACCTCAATATTGCCGTGTGATTTTACCCTGTCAATGGTTGTCTTAACGCCGGGCTCTTCAAGGTCTTCAAAAGGCGAGGCCTGAGGAAGCTGCTTGTGCATCTTTGCAGCCCAGCCACCAAGCTCTGAGGCCTTCTCAACAAGCGTGACTTTGTAGCCTGCGTCTGCTGCTCCAAGCGCGGATGACATACCGGCGATCCCTCCGCCGATAACGAGGATATCCTTGTTCAGTTCCTCAAGCATGAACGGCTCGGGAAGTTCGCTGTTCTGCGCCCTGGTGACGCCCATCCTGATATAGTCTTCAGCCAAAGCCTGCGTCTCTTCAGTCTTGTGCTCCTGTGTCCAGGATACAAACTCCCTGATATTCGCCCTCTCAACAACGGTGCCGGGGAATGTGAACTCCTTATGTTTCGCACGCGGTGAGCAGGCAGCGATAAGGACTGTATTTACACCTTCGCCGCTTATATCATTTTTTATAGTGTCAATACCTTCGGGGCTGCAGAGTATATCATGGGTCTTTATTACAGGTACCTTGTACTCCTTCTCCCCTACCTTAACAAGCTTATCTACATCTACGGCATCGGCTATCTCGCAGCCTTTGCATATATATAATCCTATCTTCTTTTCCATCAGCCGTTCCTCCTTATTGTCTGGATGGCCTTGAGCGCTGCCGCAGTGGCATCCTGGACAGACTTTGCCACATCTGCCGGATTTTTAGAGCAGCCTACGGCAAAGATGCCGTGCTCGTCCTTCCCTGGAACCACGAAACCATGCTCATTGACTGTCACTGAATCAGGAAGCTTTACACTCCCGACAGACGGGACCATGCCGGTTGCGAGGACACAGAGGTCAACCTGCACCTTAACCTTGCCTCCCGCAAGAATGTCTTCAGCCGTTACTATGATGTCGCCTGTCGCTGGATCTGCCTCCACCTTCGCAACCTTGCCCTTTATCATGGAAACATTCGCATCATCCTTTATCTTATTCAGGAACCTTTCATAAGATGTCCCGGGTGTGCGTATGTCTATATAGAACATGTATGCCTTTGAATCGGGATACTGCTCCCTTACATATGTTGCCTGCTTGAGCGATGCCATGCAGCAAACAGCAGAACAGAATGCGAGGTGGTTCTCATCCCTTGAGCCCGCACACTGGACAAAAGCAACTGACTTTACCTCTTTGCCGTCTGACGGCCTGAGAAGTTTGCCCTGGGTAGGCCCTGTGCTGGAAGCTATCCTCTCCATCATTACATTAGTGATGATATTGGGGCTTGTGGCGAAACCGAGATTCTCTATCTTCGAAGCGTCATACGGATCCCAGCCTGTTGCAAGTACTATTGCGCCCGCGTTGACCTCGATGACCTTCGGCTTCATGTTTAGGTCGATTGCGTCATATCTACAGACATCGGCGCATTTTCCGCACTCAGCCTTTTTGCATGCACCGGCATCGATAGCGTACTGGAACGGGAATGACTGCTCAAACGGGATGTAGATTGCCTTCCTCTTGTCAAGGCCGGCGTTAACATCATTCGGCACTTCAACCGGACACGCCGCAACACACTCGTTGCATGCGACACATTTGTCATTAACATAGCGCGGGTTAAGCTGCACTGACACATTGAAATTGCCGGCCTTCCCCTCTATGCGCTCGATCTGGGCAAGTGTGTAATAAGTGATCCTCGGATTGAACTTTATCCTCCTGTAGTTGATCTCAAGGCCGCATGACGGCGGACAGAGCTTCGGAAAGTACTTGTTCATCCTGGAGACCCTGCCTCCGAGATACGGTGTCTTCTCGACTATAACAACATTATAGCCTGCCTCTGCCGCCTCGGCAGCTGTCGTGAGCCCGCTGATCCCGCCCCCGACAACCAGAATTGTATTTACCTGATCTGACATGTTACTCCTCCTAAAACTTAGAGAGTTTTTTTAAACTATTACCAAACAATATCGGGATTGAGTTTATAACATTAAGACAAAATAATTCAAGATATTTATAAGGCAGAAATTACTAAATAATAAATTCTTATAAATTGTCAGTATATATAAAAAGTTTTTCAATCCCGGTTAACAGCTTAAAAAAACTCAGGGCGCTGTTGCCAGCGCCCTGAGATTCTCTGCAAGTGCCCGAATTAATCCGGGAACAGGTTCTTGTGATCCGTCTTTGACATTGTGAACTCACCGGTCTCCATGTTGTATGTGGAGAGGGTAAATACCTTCCAGTTAGCATCATCAATGAAGTCATGGTCGCCTCTGTAGTAGTAACCAGGGTACCTGGTCTCCTCTCTGTAGAGGATGTGGCGGGCATGCGCTTCAAGTGAGAGTATCCTGTGATAATTCTCCCAGCATCTCATCAGTTCGTGGAGGTTTGCAGCGCCCATCTTTGCTGAGTCCTCTTTGAGCATTGTGAGCTGCTTTAATCCTTCGTCAAGCATGGTCTTTGATGTCATGTACCATGTTGAGATTCCGCCCATATACTCATCAGCTATCTTCTGAAGCCTTGTCTGAAGCATGTCAGGCTTGATGTAGTTCGGGTTGATCTTGGGATCTGTTGAGTATGTTTTGTGTTTCTCATAGACCTCAAAAGGCATATAAAGCTCTGCCGCCATCTCGTCAGCCGAACGCCTTGTTACAGGTGAATAGCCCGGATTGTCGATGAGGTATGCTATTGCAGCCTTTGCTGCTATCCTGCCCTCTGCATGAGAGCCTGATGAAAACTTGTGACCTGACGCGCCGCAGATATCGCCGCACATAAAGAGGCCCGGAACGGTTGACATCCTGTTGTAACCCCAATGCCATTCAGCAGGCGTTCCCGGTATGTCGCCGGGGCCTGAACACCAGAATCCCGCACAGCCTGCATGAGAACCGAGAAGATACGGCTCGGTCGGCATGATCTCTGAAGGGGACTTGTCAGGCTCAATGTCCTTACAAGCCCAGAGTCCGGCCTGTCCGATACACATGTCGAGGAAGTCTTCCCATGCCTCAGACTCAAGATGCTTGACCTTCTTCTTGCCTTCTTTCTCGCCAAGCTGGTCAATAAAGGTCTTGTTGATAGCTGCCATCGCCTCATCAGTTCTCATGATGATCGGGCCCTTGCCTGCCTTCATGTCTTTCATCATCAGGTGATTTCTGATAGCGGTGCCCATCTTGTCAACATACTTGCCGTATTTTGCTCTTGCTTCAGCAAGATACTCCGGATTTAAGCAGTAATCTTCGCCAAGGCTGTTTGTTGCTTTAGCCTTGAAGAAGAGGAACCATGCGCCGACTGGACCGTAACCGTCCTTGAATCTCGCTGGTACGAACCTGTTCTCCATCAGGGTGAGCTGTGCGCCTGCCTGCATACCGAGTGCATAACCGGAACCTGAGTTCCATACAGGATACCATGCCCTGCCCTGGCCTTCCTTGGTAGATCTCGGCCTGAAACAGTTAACAGCTCCGCCTGCGGCAAGAACCATCGCCTTGGCCCTGAATATGTACATCTTGTTCTCTCTTACGCTGAAACCAACTGCTGCCGCAACCCTCTTGGGGTCGTTCTTGTCTTTGAAGAGCCTGACTATGAATACCCTCTCAAAGTGATTCTGCGCAACACCGGTTGCAGCCCTGTTTATCTCAAGCGCCTTCTTGGCCGCCTCAGCAACGATAGCCTTGTAAGACTCGCCGTTGATCATGATCTGCCATTTGCCTGACCTTACAGGTGTGCCGCCGTCCTTTAATGACTTCTTTCCTGCATCTTTTGCCTGAAAACCGTCAAGCGAAAAACCGTCATCGCCCTTCTTCCAGATAGGAAGTCCCCACTCCTCAAAAAGGTGAACGCTGTCATCAACGTGCCTTCCAAGGTCATATACGAGGTCATCTCTGGTTATGCCCATAAGGTCGGCCCTTACGTATCTGACATAGTCTTCACATTTGTTCTCACCGATGTATGTATTGATAGCTGAAAGGCCCATTGCAACAGCGCCGCTTCTGTCTGTCGCTGCCTTGTCAACCATTGTGACCTTGAACTTGTTTGATGCAGCCCATTTTGTAGCCTCATAAGCCGCTCCGCAGCAAGCCATGCCGCCGCCGATAAGGAGCAGGTCGGTATCATGCTCTACAATTTCAGGTTTTGCGCAGTATGAAAATGTACAAGTCTCTTTTTCCATTTTATCCTTCCCCCCTATTCCTTTCTGGCTTCATAGTTGAAGAAGCCGATATTTTTGATCTTTGACATGTCAGCTTCAGGCTTGCCGGTATACGGATCAATAGAAGCCTCTTCAGTTGTCCTGATCGGGAACTTGAACCTCTTGAGAATCCCGTTCCTGAACTTTACGGTCCACATGATGGAGTCAGTTCCCCTCATCGGGATAACATTACCTCCGATTGGACAAAAGTCCTGATAACCCCTTACCTCGATCGCCTGTTGCGGGCAGATCTTTACACAGTTGTAGCACTCCCAGCACTGTTCCGGCTCCTGGTTGAAGGCCTTCATGAGATCCCTGTTAAGGGCCATGAGGTCATTAGGACAGATGTACTGACATGCTGTCTTATCCTGCGCTTTGCATCCATCGCATTTCTCAGCAATAACAAAACTTGGCATTTTTTACTCCTCCTTTTAAGAATTAACCGTTTTGGTCATGTTGGCTTAAATTAAGCCTTTGTAACTTGTCTTTAATAAGACATTAATTTATTTATCGATACTCTGGTAATATTTGATCAGAATGTCAGCAACTTCAGGACGTGAGAATTCTTTAGGCGGTGCAATGCCGTTACCTAACATCTCGCGAACCTTTGTGCCTGAAAGCAGAACAAAGTCTTCTTTCTTATGATCAGGAGCCTCACACATCATCACAACCTTGTCCAGTTTCTTCGAGTATGCGGTGTGGTCAGCTTTGAATATCTCAATTTTAAGAGCGCCTGCCGGAACCTCATTATCAAAGATGGTCTGGGCATCGAATGCGCCGTAGTGATCGCCAACGCCTGCATGGTCACGTCCGACTATGAAGTGAGTTACGCCCATGTTCTGACGGAATACAGCGTGCAGAACACCTTCACGCGGGCCTGCATAAAGCATATCGAAACCGTAACCGGTAACCATCGCGCTGTTCTTCGGGAAGTACAGCTCAACCATTTTACGGATAGCAGCATCACGAACAGGAGCCGGGATATCTCCCTTTTTCAGTTTGCCGAGCAGCATGTGAATGACCAAGCCGTCACAACCCAAACGTTTCATTGCCATGTGGCAAAGTTCTTCATGAGCCAGATGCATCGGGTTACGGGTCTGGAAAGCGACAACCTTCTCCCACCCGCGCTCGGCGATTTCGTTGCGGATCTCGACTGCGGTGCGGAAGGTGTCAGGAAATTCATCCTGGAAATAAGAGAAATTCAATACTTTTATGGGACCTGAAAGACAAACTTTACCCTGCGCGTTAAATGCATCAACGCCCGGGTGCGCTTCTTTGTGATTAGGACGGTAAACCTTCTCAGATATCAGCTCCATCTCTGCATCGCTGAACTCTTCCACCGCCTTTACATCCATAACTGCCAGCACAGGGTTGCCTTCAACGTTCGGGTCTTTCAGCGCAATGCGGTCACCCGCCTTGATATTGCCCGCATTTTGCACCAGATTCAATACTGGAGTAGGCCAGAACAGGCCGGATGTTGTCTTCATGTTGTTAGCAACAGACAACGCATCAGCCTTATTCATGTAGCCTGTTAACGGGTTGAAGTAACCGCCGCCCATCATGACTGCATTAGCTGCAGTAGCTGAACTCACAAGAATAGAAGCCAGACCTTTAGCTTCATGCTGCAAGGCTTCATTTTGAGCTGTGTCATATACATACAGCGGATTCAGTTCATCTGAACCATGTGGTTTGATCAATGCCATTTCTTCCTCCTTAGTTATTTAGTGGGTCAACTATTTTACAGATGCCGTTAAATATATCGTCAATGCTGCCTGAGCCTTCTATGTTCTTTAAAATCCCTTTGCGGGAATAATAATCGATAAGCGGGGCTGTCTGCGCATCATATATTTCGAGCCTGTTCTTGATCGTCTCTTCTTTATCATCATCCCTCTGATAGAGGTCTCCGCCGCACTTGTCGCATTTGCCTTTCATCGGAGTTGAGAAGTAGATATTATACATTTGCTGGCAGTCTCTGCAAGTCCTCCTGCCGGTAAGCCTCCTCAGCAGGTCATCCCTGTCAACATCCACGCTCAATGCGAGATCAAGCGGTGCCATATTGGCAAGAACCTTATCAAGCTCTTCAGCCTGTGACGTGTTTCTCGGGAAGCCGTCCAGGATATATCCTTTTTTACAGTCGTCCTGCGCGAGCCTGTCCTTAACAAGGCCGATAACTACTGAATCGGGCACAAGCTCGCCCTTGTCCATATATGATTTTGCTTCTTTACCAAGAGGAGTTCCATCTGCTACTGCCTTTCTAAGTATATCGCCTGTTGAGATCTGAGGAATTCTATACTTTTCAATGAGTTTCTTGGCCTGAGTCCCCTTCCCGGCACCCGGCGCGCCTAATAATACAAGCCTCATCATACCCCCCTATGCTTTGTAAAGAAAGATTAATATCAAAAAATATATAACGCAGACCGATGAGTGACTATAATATTCAAGTGGGGTTTTCTGAGTCAATACAAAAATTTAAATTGAAATATAATCATTGCTTATATTTGCACTTTAAATCCATTTGGACTGCATGACCAGGCTCAGTCTTTGGTTATTAATAATCAATGAAAATCCGGTTCTTGACATAATGGCAGAGATATAACAATATATATTCACTTAAATTTGGGAATACGCCATGAAAAGAACGACTATTATTGCAATCTGCTTTTTTATACTGTCAGCTTCTGATGCTTATTCATTATGTGTCACCGCTGACACGGCGAATCTAAGGTCAGGCCCGAGCGCAAAAGATGAGATAAGCTGGCAGGTATTTATGTATATGCCGTTAAAAAAGATCTCCAAAAAAGGCACCTGGTTTAAGGTCGAGGACCTTGAAGGAGATACTCACTGGATAGCGGAAAATCTTGTGACAGAGGATTTTAAATGCGCTGTTGTCAAGGTTGATGAGGCAAATGTCAGGAGCGGGCCGGGGGAAGAGTATAAAAAGACCATACTGAGCCCATTATACCAATACGAATCTCTTAAGGTTTTGGAGATAAAAGACCAATGGGTCAATGTAATGTACGAATCCGGCGATACCGGCTGGATACTTAATGACCTCTTGTGGATTCAGTAAATAAAATATATTATTCTATATGCCTAAAATAAAACATTCACTACATCGCTTTGCTGTCAGAATAGTTATTTTACTCTGCATAACATTATCCATACTTACAATTTCCTGTGACAAATCTGACAAAACCGCGCAGAAGAACAGCAGCACTTCTGCGGTAACAGGCCCTATAATTGATACGAACATGGGCGGAGGCGTCATGGCAAAACTTGATACTAACGACAAGAGCCCGGAATCACTCGCGCTTATGGGTGACAAATACTTTGAAGGCGGCCAGTATGTTCAGGCTATAAGTGTTTACAGAAAGGTACTTGAACTTAACCCGAAAGATGTTGACACTTATAATGACCTGGGACTCTCTCTGCACTATACAAGACAAACAGACGAGGCCATTGACATCCTGAAAAAAGGCACACAATTGGATTCGAACTACCAGAACATATGGTTAAGCCTCGGTTATGTACTTGCTCAATCGGCAAGAAATGATGAGGCAAAGATAGTGCTGAAGCATACTGTTGACATTAACCCAAATTCCCCTCAGGGTGAGGAAGCCGGGAAATGGCTTGATAATTTAAAATAGCCTGATTATTTCTCGATATCATCAAACTCCCTGCGAACTTCTTCAAGCCTGCTTTTATATCCCTCAGCATCGCCATATTCAAAGAAGTGCTTATACCTGCTGTTTATGCCCTTTGCCTTGCGCGCATGTTTTATCGGGCACCAGTACTGTTCTGTTCTTTCCGCGATCTCCTTCGAATAATCTATGACGCCGTTAACATACCCGCAGTAGACGCAATTTATCTTTTCTATAAGGTTGAGATAAGCGAGTGAATGGCGGTCTATAACAACGTAATCGCTCCTGACCACTTTGGGTATGCGGTAAACAGGAAAACATATTGCGTGATAAATGCTTACGATAAGATCCAATAAAAATATAGGCACAAGGCATAACCATATTACAGGAGCAGTGATGATGTTCAGGATATTCGCATCGAATAAATAAAAGACTATCTTCTTGACCAGTTTTTTGTGTTCCCGCCGAACCGTATCCTGAAACCTGACCTTCTTCTCTTTTATCTCATAGAAGAACTCATCCCCTTTCTTCTGCGCCTCTTCCGCAAGCTCTCTCTCAAGGGATTTTATCTTTGTCAGTAACTCTTCCAGCCGGTTATTCATACTCTCCCCCTGTTTTACAGTTACTGAAAATAACTTTGCGGGCTATTCAACAATATCAAGCTTGATGCTGAGGTCTTTAAGCTGCTTCGCATCAACTGTAGATGGTGCGCTGCTCAAGGGGCATACCGCCTTCTGCGTCTTTGGAAACGCGATCACGTCCCTGATTGACTTGGCATTTGCAAGCAGCATCACAAGCCTGTCAAGGCCGAGTGCGATGCCGCCGTGGGGAGGCGCGCCGAATTCAAGCGCTTCAAGGAGAAAACCGAACTTTGCGTCAGCATCTTCTTTTTGCATATTAAGAAGCTTGAACATCCTGTCCTGAACCTCTTTCCTATGGATACGTATGCTGCCGCCGCCTATCTCATAACCGTTCAGGACTATGTCATAAGCCTGAGCCCTGACATCTTTGACATTATCATTGCCGCGATCGAGGAAGAGTTCCATATCCTCTTCCATAGGGCTTGTGAACGGATGGTGCATCGCGTCGTAACGCTTTTCATCGGGGTTCCATTCATAAAGCGGGTAGTCGGTTATCCATACAAATTTATAAGCGTTGTCTTTTATAAGTTTAAGCCTTGATGCAAGCTCATCCCTTAATTTTGCAAGAGTGGCATTTGTGGACTGCACGCTGTCGGCAACAAAAAGGAGCAGGTCTCCCTCTTCCGCCTCAAGCCTTTCAGTAAGAGATTTGAGAATGTCTTCGGAAAAGAACTTTGCGATAGGCGATTCAAAACCATCCTTTATCTTTATCCATGCAAGCCCTTTTGCTCCATAGGACTGCGCCTCTTTTGTGAGGTCATCCATCTCCTTCCTTGAGTAACCGGCAAGCCCTTTCGCGTTAATGCCCTTTACAATGCCTCCGCCTGACAGCGCGCCAAGAAAGACCTTGAAAGACCCCTCCTTCACAATATCGCTTACATCCTTCAGCTCAAGCCCGAACCGCAGGTCAGGCTTGTCGCTTCCATACCTTTCAAGTGATTCTTGATAAGATAGCCTCTGGAACGGCTCGCTGAAATCCATGCCTTTGAGATCCTTCATGATCTTCTTCAGGAGAGTCTCAATCAGCATCATTATGTCGTCCCGTGTTACAAAGGACATCTCAAGGTCAAGCTGTGTGAATTCAGGCTGCCTGTCAGCCCTCAGGTCTTCATCCCTGAAACATTTCACGATCTGGTAGTACTTCTCCAATCCCGAGACCATGAGTATCTGCTTGAATATCTGGGGCGACTGCGGGAGCGCGTAAAAATGGCCGGGGTTCAGCCTGCTCGGGACAAGATAATCCCTTGCGCCCTCAGGAGTGCTCTTTGTAAGTACAGGTGTCTCAATATCCAGAAACCCTTTTGCATCAAGATATTCCCTCATCGTCATTGTGACCTGATGTCTCAGGATCAAGTTCTTCTGGATAATGGGCCTTCTAAGGTCAAGATACCTGTGCCTGAACCTCAGCTGCTCAGATGCATCGGTGTCGTCTTCAACCATGAACGGAAGAGGCTTTGATTCATTGAGCACAATAAGCTCTCTGACTATTATTTCTATCTGCCCTGTAGGCAGCGATTTATTTTCTGTTTCAGGCGGCCGTTTTGAAACCTCGCCTTTTATCTGAAGAACAAACTCGTTCCTTATCTTTTGGGCAGCCTTAACTATTTCAGCGTCAGTCTCAGGATTAAAGACAAGCTGCACAACTCCGCTCCTGTCCCTGAGGTCGATAAACACAACCCCGCCATGATCTCTCCACCTGTGAACCCATCCGGCAAGCGTCACCTCAGCGCCGATATTTTCTTCTCTTATTTCACCGCAGTAATTAGTTCTCATAGCTATTCCTTTTCATAAGAGACCTGTTCTTTCAGCCTATTGACTTCGTCAGGAGTGAGATAACGGAATACGCCTTTAGGCAGTTTGCCGAGGTCTATTCCGGCTATCTTTGTCCTCTTAAGCTTAATCACGGAATGGCCAAGCCTATCCATCATCCTTCTTATCTGCCTCTTCCTGCCTTCATATATCGTTATCTCTATCCAGGAATTGGCCTCAGTCTTTCTGACCCTCTTCACCTTTGCCGGAGCGGTCATCCCGTCATCAAGCCTTATGCCTTTCTGAAGTTTCTCTATGTGCTTATCCTCAAGAAAACCCTCGATCTTTACAAGATATGTCTTTGGTATCTTATTCTTCGGATGAAGTATCGCATTTGCCAGTTCGCCGTCATTTGTAAGTATAAGAAGGCCTTCAGAATCATAGTCAAGCCTGCCTACGGGAAATACGCTTATCTTTACCCCTTTTAAAAAATCCTTGACAGTCAGCCTGCGTTGAGGATCGCTCAGCGCTGTGATGCATTTTTCCGGCTTGTTAAAGGCCATGTACACTTTAGGCGCTGATAAATGAAGCAGCTTGCCGCTGACCTTTATATGGTCTATATCAGGGTCTGCCTTCATCCCAAGGCTTGCAGCCTTTCCGTTTACAGTCACCATACCTTCAGCGATCAGCTCTTCAGCCTTTCTTCTTGAAGCTATGCCAACTCTTGAGATGATCTTCTGAATGCGTTCTTCCATAATGTTAATCCGCCGTTTTCAGCGACATTAATATTATCACAAAGGCCCTTTCATTGTCACAAGAAATTGAAAAACCTGCTAAACATTCATTGACTTTTTAAAAGCCCTAATGCTACCTTACACAAAACTGATACCCATTAAACTTGGTTCTATGAAATTGCCCGATAAAGAAAACGCTTATGTGCCGCTTTCAAAACTGTTGAATTATTTACTGTCAGAAACTCATCCCATAGGCAAATCCAAGTCTAAATATTTGCGTTCTTTCGGGTTTAATGAAACAAATATTAATCTGCTTAAATATCAGTTAACGGCAATAGCACAATCAGAAGAGGTAAAAGAGGGAATATCATCACCCCATGGTGTAAAATATATCATAGATGGATTTATCAAAACACCAGAGGGAAGCTCTATTAATATGCGGACTGTATGGATAATTGACAAGGGAAAGACACATCCCCGTTTTGTGACGGCATATCCTGTTTGACAAATAGGAGGAGATTGAAATGATAAAAGAATTAGACACAGCCGTTTTAAAGCATGATATAAAAGAACATGATCTGACAGAAGGAGATTTAGGCACTGTAGTTCATATCTACGATGATAATAATGCCTTTGAGGTTGAGTTTATCACTGCTGAAGGGAGAACAGTCGCGGTTCTCACGCTTACCGATGATGACATAAGGCCCATGAGGAGCAGAGAGATACTGCACGTCAGAGATATTGCTCAAGCTGTATAACCAGCATACCCTTAGCCTTTGGTTGATAATCAGGCGCTAACGGCAAAAAAGGAAAGCTCTTGACCTGCATTAATATATAAGCGCTGTGCCCTTTTTAGGGACAAAGAAGATAACTGGATCACGCGCACCTTTGTTTTTTGCCACGCTGAGAAGCCTTGATGGATTATGTCCGGAACTTAAAACCTCTTTATTTATATCAAGCCCATAACATCGGGGTAAGTTTAGTAATTATGCCGAATTATACAGGTTTAACGATTGCTAATAATAGATACATATCTATATAGATGTCAAGAAAAAAATCACAGGTGTTGTTAACCACATACCCACCCATATTTTCTGACATATAGCCATGCCTCTAAGTGTTAGACTTGCTCTTTGAACTGGAGGGATACTACCGATAAGGATATCCATGGGGCTTTCTTCAGGATTTGGTGGATGTTAGGAGCGGACAAACCTGCCTCCAACACTAAAGTAACACTATTTCTCAATCTTGAAACTGGAAAAAGAATTATGGGTAAAGCATCAGGTTTAGCAACAAGCATGGTTGTTTATGCAGACGCAGGTTCACATTTGCCTGAAAGCAAAATAATTAGCGTGTTTTTTTGCTTTCAAGAGAAACGGCGGCAATCATGTGCCTCTGCTAATACCATGGTTTTAAAATTTGATTTAAAATGGTTTAGGTGCGGTAACAAACAAAAAGGGCTGCGTCTCCGCAGCCCCTCGTATATGATGCTGTATTGTCAGAACCTGTCTTTAGTATCCCTGCTCTGTCTTGTTGCCTTCGCAGATCTCTTTCATCTGGTCTTTTACTATCTTGCCGTCTTCCCATACTGTCTCATGCACCTTATGGCAGTTGGTCTGTGCGTTGTAGTCAACAGGGTCGGCACGGTATACTCCGCGCCCGTCTTCAGTCTTGTACTGCACAGGCTTCCCTGTAGCTGCTGCCTCCTGTGAAGCCCTCATCGAAATATCAGTGATGGTTGCCCCGAGGATCGCGCCTAATGCCGCGCCTATTACGCCGCCTTTCCAGGGATTTTTATGGTCAAGAAGAGCTCCGGCAAGGCCGCCTGCCGCGCCTCCGACCGCCGCACCCTGGGTATGATACTGTGTGCAGCCTGATGCCAACGCAAAGAATGAAATTAACGCTACAACTGAAACAAACTTCTTCATGATCCCCTCCTTATAAAATGATTAAACCGGTTTTGATTATTTACTAATATATACCACCTATCAATTGCATCTGCAAGTCAACCCTTTTGTGTAATTACGATAGAAGAAATGTGTGAAGTTATTATGAAACGCGGAGGATGAGATCCCTACTCCCACTCTATCGTTCCGGGAGGCTTTGAACTTATATCATATACAACCCTGTTAACACCCACGACCTCGTTGATTATCCTGTTGGAGATGACGCCCAGAACATCGTAAGGGATCTTTGCCCAGTCAGCTGTCATCCCGTCAACACTGGTCACAGCCCTTACGGCAATAACATTCTCATACGTACGCTCATCTCCCATGACGCCAACGGTCTTGATGGGCAGCAGGACTGCAAAGCCCTGCCAGATATTATGATAGAGGCCCGCCTTCTTTATCTCTTCAAGCACGATAGCATCCGCCTTCCGCAGTATCTCAGCCCTCAGGTGCGTAACCTTGCCGATTATCCTGATCCCAAGGCCCGGGCCCGGGAAGGGCTGCCTGTTTATGACCTCATCAGACATGCCCAGCTCTCTGCCAAGCGCCCTGACCTCGTCTTTAAATAACTCCCTCAGAGGCTCAACAAGCTTGAGCTTCATATTCTTCAGAAGGCCGCCTACGTTATGGTGGCTCTTGATCACTGCGGACGGGCCCTTAAATGAGGTGCTCTCTATTACATCAGGATATAAAGTGCCCTGAGCAAGGTACTTTGCATCCTTTATCTTTTTAGCCTCTTCCTGAAAGATCTTTATGAATTCATTGCCGATTATCTTGCGCTTTTTCTCCGGGTCAACAACATCCTTCAGCTTGCCAAGAAACCTGTCAACTGCATCTACATGAATAAGGTTTATGCGAAAGTTTCTCTTAAGCATCTTCACGACTTTATCAGCCTCTCCCATTCTGAGAAGCCCGTTATCCACAAAAATGCATGTCAGCTGTTTTTTAACAGCCTTATTCAGCAGCACAGCCGTAACTGAAGAATCCACGCCGCCGCTTATGGCGCATATTATCCTGTCATTTCCGACCTTATCTTTTATCTCTTTTGTAGTAGCATCAATGAAGGAACCCATGGTCCACTCGGGTTTACATTTAGCGATATTAAAGATGAAGTTCTTTAATATTCTTACGCCGTATTCAGTATGCGCTACTTCAGGATGGAACTGAAATGCGAAGAAGCCTCTCTTTTTATCAGCCATCGCTGCTACAGGTGAATTGTCTGTATGTGCTATCGATATGAAACCTGATGGATAACGCAGGAGCTTATCGCCATGGCTCATCCATACAACCTTGCCCTGAGGAATGCCCTTGAAGATATCATTCTTGTCGTCTATCTTAAGGACAGCCCTGCCGTATTCTCTCTTGACGCTCTTTGCTACCTTGCCTCCGAATAGATGCGCCATTAACTGCATGCCGTAGCATATGCCGAGTATCGGAATGCCGAGTTCAAATATCCTCTTGTCCGGCATTGGGGCGTTCTTTTCGTATACGCTTGAGGGGCCGCCTGAAAGGATTATCCCTTTCGGGGAAAAAGACTTTATCTTTTCAAGATCTGCATTATATGGGAGTATCTCAGAATAAACCTTGTTCTCCCTGATGCGCCTTGCTATAAGCTGAGTGTATTGTGAACCAAAGTCCAGTACTAAGATATTCTCTTCATGCATAGCGCTATTCCGTGCTGTAGTTGGGTGCTTCCCTTGTTACAACAACATCGTGCACATGGCTCTCTCTGAGGCCTGCCGGTGTTATGCGAATGAAGCGCGATTTCTTGCGAAGCTCCTCTATATTCCTGCAGCCGCAGTAACCCATGCCTGACCTCAAGCCTCCGACAAGCTGATGCACGCTGGCGGCAAGCGGCCCTTTATACGGAACCCTGCCCTCAACTCCTTCAGGCACAAGCTTCTTTGATTCGACCCCTGACTGAAAATACCTGTCCTTTGAACCTGACTCCATGGCTCCGAGAGAGCCCATGCCCCTGTAGACCTTGTAGCTTCTGCCCTGAAAGAGGACAAGCTCGCCGGGGCTCTCGTCAGTGCCCGCAAATAGCCCGCCTATCATGACGCAGCTTGCGCCTGCGGCTATCGCCTTTGTAACATCACCTGAGAATTTAATTCCGCCGTCGGCAATTATCGGTATGCCAGCGGCGTCCGCGATCCTTGAGCACTCCTTTACAGCGGTCATCTGCGGCACGCCTGCTCCTGCCACTATCCTTGTGGTACAGATGGAGCCCGGCCCCACGCCCACCTTTACGGCGCTGACGCCGGCCTTTATCAGATCCCTGGTAGCCTCCGCAGTTGCCACGTTTCCCGCAACGATCTCAATGTTTCTGAACTTACGCTTCAGTTCCTTAACAGTCTCAAGCACAAACTGTGAATGGCCGTGAGCGGTATCAACTACCAGCGCATCCACGCCCACCTTTATAAGCGCGGCAGCGCTCTCGATCGTATCTTCTCCAACGCCAAGCGCCGCTCCTACACGAAGCCTGCCGAACTCATCCTTGCACGCATGCGGGTACTTTCTCCTCTTTTCAATATCCTTTATGGTGATAAGGCCCACAAGATTGAAATTATCATCAACTATCGGCAGCTTCTCGATCTTATGCTTATGAAGTATATCTTCGGCGGAATTAAGGCTTGTGCCGACAGGGGCTGTAATAAGCCCTTTACCTGTCATGACCTCAGAGGCCTTTTTCTGCAAGTCTGTCTCAAACCTTAAATCCCTGTTGGTAAGTATGCCGACCAGTTTTTTGCCCTTCACGATAGGCACGCCTGATATCTTGTACCGGCGCATAAGGTCACGCGCCTGCGATATCCTGTCATCAGGCTTAAGGGTAATGGGATCAAGTATCATGCCGCTCTCGGATTTCTTCACATTATCAACCTCGGAAACCTGCCTCGCTATCGGCATTGCGCGGTGGATTATTCCGATTCCACCCTCTCTGGCTATGGCTATGGCAAGATTGGTCTCAGTGACAGTATCCATGGCTGAACTTACAAGAGGGATGTTTAGTTTGATCTTTTTTGTGAAACGCGCGCTGACATTGACATTCCTCGGCAGCACGCCTGACTTTGCGGGAAGAAGCAGAACATCATCAAATGTAAGTCCTATCTTTATATCGTCTTGCAGCATAGGAACACCCCTTAATAAAATAAATTCAAAATTATAAATTAACCTCTATATAAGCGTTCTCCCTCAGCATCTTGATCCACTGGTCATACATCATATTATATTTTCTCTGGAAGAGGATATCTTTTATCTTTTCTACAGGCTCCTTAATGGCGCTGCTCTCCCTTATCTCTTCGGCCTTTATGATATGGAGCCCGGCCGGGCTCCAGAAGGGCGCGCTTACATCGCCGACCTTGAGGCCGAAGGCAACATCCTCCACCTCCTTCAGTATGGTTCCGTGGCCTATAAAACCGAGGTCACCGCCGAACTCCTTGCTTGCGTCCTCTGAAAATTCAATGGCAAGAGAAGCAAAGTTCTCTCCGTCTTTTATCCGATGCATGACTTCCTCAGTCCTCTTATCAAGAGCTTCCTTCTGTGCGTTGCCCTCAGGCATTGAGAAAAATATCTGCCTTATCCTTACCTCTGTACCGCCTTCCCCGGCACTGTAGTATTCCTTTATCTCACTGTCAGTTATCAAAATATTATTTTTGACCCTGAAGTTTGATATCTTGGAAAGCAATATCTGCTCTGAAAGCCGCTTTTTATATTCCTCAAGCGTAAAGCCCTCTGATTGCAGAGAGGTTATTAACGCCTCGGAAGACAGATTGTACCTCGTTTTGATATCGGCGATCGCAGCCTCAAGCTCATTATCAGACACATCAAACCCAAGTTTCCTCGCCTCCATGAGCTGCAGCTTTACATCGATCATGCTGTTAAGCAGGAACTTCGCGATCTCACCGGATTTGATCTCCCTCTCCTTGCCCTCAAGCCCCTCAAGAGCCTTTGCACCCTCAACCTCGACAACGCTCATAAGCTCGCTCCAGGTGATAACCTCGCCATTGACGGTTGCAACGACCTTGTCAAGAAATATGGCGCTGTACGCAGCTTTGGGAATAAGTATCTGGCCGATAAGGATGAGTAATATGACGGCCTTTAAAGTCAGTGATAATGGATTTCTCATTAATAAGCCTCGTTTGATACTGAATAATGTGTAGAAGAGTATAAATCTGACATATGATGCACACCTTCCTGAGAAGTGACAATTATGCCATTCTTTAAAGTTTAAATCAAGGCAGGTATTAAGGCAGGTATTAAGGCGCTAAGAGGGGAGATTCAGAGGTTTCTGTTTATTATATGATAGTACATATCTCGCTGCGCAGGCATGAAGCCGGCATCCCTGATGGCTTTAAGGATATCATCGATCGTGACATTGAATTTCACCCCGGTTGAAGCAACGACATTCTCTTCAAGCATGGTTGAGCCGAAGTCATTTGCGCCGAACCTCAGAGATACCTGCGCCATCTTTATCCCCTGTGTGACCCACGAGGCCTGAATGTTCGGGACATTATCGAGATAGACCCTTGAAAGAGAAAGCACCCGAAGATAGTCAACCCCGGTGGCGGGATGGTACCTGGCTTTAGCTGACCGCTGACCGCTGACTGCTGACTGCTGATTTAACTCTGTATTCCCCGGCTGAAAGCTCCATGGTATGAATGCCGTAAATCCGTTCGTCTTATCCTGAAGCCTTCGCACCGCATCAAGGTGTTCAATGATATCTTCAGGCTCTTCAACACTGCCGAACATCATGGTTGCGGTCGTCTTCATTCCAAGCTTATGAGCCTCTTCCATGACCTTCAGCCACTGTTTAGAGCCTATCTTATTCGGGCTTATCTGCTCCCTTATTCTGTCCGATAGAATCTCTGCGCCTCCGCCGGGAATTGAATCAAGCCCAGCTTCTATCAATGAGACAATCGCCTCTTTTAATGTAATGCCAGCCTTGTCTGCCATGTAAAAGATCTCTGGCGGAGAAAAGCCGTGCACATGGATATCAAACTTTTTCTTGATCGACCTCAAAAGTTCAATGTAATAATTTATATCAAGATCAGGATGCAGCCCGCCCTGGATAAGTATCTGCGTGCCTCCGCATTCTATCGTTTCTCTTATCTTATTAAAGAGCCTTCTTCCTGAAAGGATATACGCGTCAGGAGAGTCCTTCTCCCTGTAAAAGGCGCAGAACCTGCACTTGTTTATGCAGACATTGGTGTAATTGATATTGCGGTCAATGATAAATGTGACATCGCCTTCAGGATGAAGCTTCTTCCTCAAATTGTCAGCCATCTGGCCAAGGCCGAGAAGGTCAGCGGACTTCAGAAGGGTTAAGGCTTCTTTTTTGTTTATTCTGTTCATTTAACTACTGAAAAACTTCGCCATTGATCGCCGGGCGTTATCAATGCTCTGAAGCCTTTTGACCTCACTCAGCTTTATATTAAGCTTTCCAGTATAAGGTTCAAACAGCCTGACGATCTCTTCTTTCCTCACTAAAATTTCTATCGGTATAACCGACTCATTTTCAATATAGGATAGGAACCTTTCAATGAAATCTTTTTTATATTTATCAAGCGGGGAAAGATATACATCATAGACAAATCCCGTATCATGGTCGGCAAGCATGATCGCATAAGGAAGGTATGGACGGCCTTCCTCCTTTATTGGCGTCGGGGCATAGAAAGAATCAATTTCCCATACCGCCGACACTTGTTTAATCGAATTTTTTATCCGTTGAATCCAAAGTTCGTCAACCGGATAAGATGAATAGTCTATTTTTTTGAGAGCTAAAGGCTCCCTCCATTCATCCTTCCAAATAACGTTATCGTCCTTTATTTCAGAAACTCTGACTAAGTGAAGATTCTTTTTCGTGTCATGCAATAATTTATTATTTTCTTTCAGGCGCAGGCAGACATCTTTTGCCTGCTGTAAGGCTAAAGTCATATACGATGCTTCATCTCTGTTTAAGAACCACGGGTAAAAGCCGGGTTGATAGCTCTTAAAGACAGGCCAGGCGTTTTTGCCTCTAAATATATATCCAAGTTTACCAATAAGCTCTAAGTCTTTTTTTTCCACAAGTCTTTTGTTTTCAAATATAACAATCAGGCAGTCTTGAATAAACATGGCATCAGGTTCGCCGGGATCAACCTGATTTTTCAGAATCTTCTTATATACATTTAATCCTTCCGTGCCTTGATACACAGCCATTGCCAGACCCTCGCCCAATTCCCCCATAATGCAACAATATCCGATCTCTCCCGTCATAGGGTTCTGTACACCAAATATGCTGGTCTCTTTAACCCATTCCCAAGGGGCAAGCTTTCTAAACTCAACGGCAGCCTCATAAAGCGCCCTCCACTCCTCCATTGTCGGTTTTGATTCTTCCATCATGATAAATCTCCAACTTTCCTTATGGTTATCTTTATATCACCAGCTATTTAAGAATTACCCTACAAACTACACAACCACCCGCACAGAGAAGCAACCTGATCAGCGTTCGTCAAATTGGCGGCATTGCTCAATGTGCCTTTCTTTAATTGGTCCCAGATTTCATCTGCCATGCTGTTTTCAATAGCAGCCCCGACAAAAAACAAATCCGGTGTAAAACCCTTTTTAGAAAAAGCTTTCTGTATACGTGTGAGCGATGTCCTTGCTGTTTTCCAGTGTTCATCTGCGCCTGCCGGATCAATACCCCCTTTAAGCTCCCCAAGCGCAATATAGAGAGAAGGATTTTTAAAAGCAGCAGATAGTTCCTCTGGAGCACAATTAAGAAGGCACAAGTCTACATTCTTTTTTACAAGCGGAAGCGTCCGATTATAGATCATTGTACGGGTTCTGCCTTTGTTAGACCAACTAAGTCCTTTTAGATACAATTCTATATCTGCGTCTTCTTCTTTTCCATACAGCCATTCTTTACTATCGGAGTGAAGCCATTGATATGGAATTTTTGCAATGGCAAGGTTAGAAAGAATTGCACGGGTCAGTTTGCGCTCTGCTATGACCCCGCCTACGTTGCGCATTGAGCCTCCCAAAGTATCACCCCTTGTCAGGAGAAACCTGAAAATCAATTCTTCAACGAAGGCAAGTCCTGACGGCTCAAGATATTTTGCTATCAATTCCTGAATTGCTTCTATCTTGTCTTCAGGCAACAGATAATTCATCGCCTTGTCAGATACACCTGAAGCAGTCAATAATGCGGGCTGAATGCTTTCGATATTAAGAAGGTCGGCTGGAGTGTTAGCTTGAGAAGCTGTTGCTTTCAATGAACGGGCTTGTTCAATAAATGGCGTTGCTCTGCGGTTCTTCTCAAGCGCCAGCGCAACAAACCCGGCTCTGGTTTCTTCATAGGTGGTTACGAGGTCTGCTTTGCCCGATAAATGCTTGCGGTAATGTTTGTCTGTCGGCACTATGCTTTTCTCCAAACATAAACACACTTTCTTAATGCTGTCCTACCATGCTTGCCCATTTGCTGACTGCTGTTTCCTTTTCCATTTGGAAGCACAAGGATGTTTTCTATTTTAAAACCTAATTTTTCAGCGATACTTGAAAGTATTAAATCTACCGAAATACTTGCGCCTGCATAACGCACATTATCATTGACCATAAACAATAATGCATTCTGTTTCAGTATACGCTTACACTCTGATATGATACAGGCCATTTCATAGAAATACCCACGCACCATTCTGGGAATGCCGTTGTTGTTCAACCGCCCTTGTGCCTTTTCATCTTCAAGATATTTTAAAATAGCCTGCAACAGTTCCTGACTTTCCGCAGCTTCTATTGCATTTGTCCACTTCGGATTAATTTGCAGTAAGTCTTTGGCCCGGTTTTCAACTGTGCAACTCAGCATCTCCTGTCTAAGCTTTAGTAGCTCTTTTTCTCCGACGTTGAGTAGTGCCAGTTCAAGCGCATAAGTCCTGGTGTAGTCATAACGATTACAGTAAGGCGGAGATGTCATAACAACGTTGTATGACCTGTTCGGCAAAGTTGGCATTATGTCGAGGCAGGAACCGTTGAGAAGGCGGATATCTCCTTGTAAAAATTTTGACGGAAAAAGCTCACTGTCACCATTTGTACTTTGCAAATCATGACAGATATCATTTAACTTGTCGCAGATCGCTTTGTCGAAATTGACGATTGCACCTTTATTGAAAGGTATTGCTCCTTGTCGACGTCCTGCGCGGTAATCCCAACGAAGATATTGCCCGTCTTTACGAGTAAAACTGATTGACTCCAATACACAGAGAAGTGCAAATTGCAGAACTGACCGGACCCGGTCATTCTCTTGCTGACAGACTCCGATATATCGCTCAATAGCGTCAAGGGTTTCTTTGGGATAAGCGCCGTCTGTGATACGTAAGCTGGAGAGAGTTTTTCTTTCCTTTGTTTTATGCCAAGGGCGATCCGTAATCCAGCGGTTGAGTGAAGTAACATCTTTTTTTGTAAATTCTCTCTCTAAACATTTTCTGGCAGAGATTATCTGTTGACCGCTGGGAAGAAGCTCAATGCCATCTGCATCAAGGCCACATGCACTTGCTGCAAATAACGTTGTCCCGCTCCCGGCAAATGGGTCAAGCACCTTACCGGAAGTAATTCCATATTTTGATAATAAATATTCGACAAGAGATGCTGAAAAAGCTTCTTTATATTTATACCAGCGATAAGAAGGTCTTGGTTTGTTGGCCTGAAAACTTACAAGCTGACGTGTCAATGACGGTTGTAATTTAACTCTGTTATGAAAATGCAGCAAGAGCTTATTATCAAGTTCTTCTATTCCGGTCAAAGAAGTTTGTTGTTCTATAGAAATATCCATTTGATTCTCATGATCAACATCAGCTAATACGCTATTATCTAAAGAATCAATTGATGTTCTCTGAAGCGGGAAAAGTGCATTATCTGTGATAGGTGAAGATGAAAGCTTCATAAAAACAAGTGCCTCATATATAGATTACCATGATGATACACAATTGTGTTATCAGTCAAAATTGCCGGTAAGCACCTTCTCAGACTCTTTAATATGTCTGGGCGGCATCTTTGGATCGTCTTTTATGGTATATAATTATAGCAGATAAAACTAATTCAAAAATGGTCTTAAAAACGATGCTGTTTTATAACAGTTTGATGTAAAAACTGTCAATTTAACTTATTAACCTGAAGCGATGGAAGTCCGGTTCTCTTAACTCCTGACTTCTTTATAAAACGAATCCCTCTCTACCGGAATCTTTCCGGCTTTCCCGATCAGGTTCACTAACTGAGAGCGCGTCAGCGCGTTTGCTGAGAGTGCGCCTGCTGAGCGCGTGATCTTCTCTTCTATGATAGTGCCGTCAAGGTCATCCGCTCCGAACATGAGTGCAAGCTGCGCGATCTTCTCTCCAAGCATTACCCAGTAGGCTTTTATGTGCGTGAAGTTGTCAAGAAAGAGCCTTGAGATGGCGATGGTCTTAAGGTCGTCAATGCCTGATGTATAACTTGCGCCTTCGATCCTTGTGTTCAGCGGATGAAATGCCAGAGGAATGAACGCCTGAAAACCGCCTGTCCTATCCTGGAGTTCGCGGAGCTTCAGCATGTGTTCAACTCTATGCTTGTATGTTTCAAGATGCCCGTAGAGCATGGTGGCATTGGTTTTGATCCCGGCATTGTGCGCCTCCTCCATGATCTTAAGCCATCTCCTGCCCGGGATCTTCTCAGGGCATATCTTGCTCCTCACCCGTGCATCAAATATCTCAGCACCGCCGCCCGGCATCGAATCAAGGCCTGCATTTCTTAATTCGCCCAATGTATCAGCGAGGGATAATCCGCTTATCTTTGCAAAATAATCTATCTCAACAGCTGTGAACGCCTTGATGTGAATATGCGGCAGCGACTTTTTGATCGCTCTCAGCATCTCTAAATAGAAATCAAATTGCCAGTCAGGATGAAGCCCGCCGACAATGTGAACTTCGCTAAAAAATCCCCCCATCCCCCCTTTAGCAAAGGGGGGTGAGGGGGGATTTTTAAATTTTGAGTTTTGAGTTTTGAGCTTCTTAATAATCTCCTTGATGCTCAGTTCATACGCGCCCTTATCGCCTTTTGAACGGCTGAAGGCGCAGAACTTGCAGCGGTTGACGCAGATGTTGGTCGGGTTTATATGGCGGTTCCGGATAAAGTATGCGTTCTTGCCGTTCTTCTCTTCAGCAATAAGATTCGCGAGCCTGCCGATAGTGAAGATGTCATCGCTTTGGAAAAGTGAAAGGGCATCGTCTGTGCTTAAACGATGCCCTGAGAGTATCTTTTGTTCGATCTTTTTAATTCCCACGGCCCATGCTTTCCAGTCTTGCCACCCTCTCTTCCATCGGAGGATGGGTGCTGAAGAGGTTTGCGAATCCCCGTGCTGAAAGAGGATTTACTATAAACATATGAGCTGTTGCAGGCGTAGCATTCATTGGTATCTGCTTTGAAGCCATCTGAAGCTTTTTAAGCGCGCTTGCAAGATGTCTCGGGTTTCCGGCTATCCTTGCGCCTCCTGCGTCAGCAGCATACTCCCTTGAGCGCGATATCGCCATCTGTATGAGCATCGCCGCTATCGGCGCGACTATCATCATGACAATTGCTACTATAGGATTGCCACCTTCGTCATCATCTCTGCCTCCGAATATCATGGCCCACTGCGCCATGTGCGCGAGATAGCTGATAGCTCCGGCAACTGTTGCTGCGACCGTGGCTATCAGGATGTCCCTGTTCTTTACATGCGCGAGCTCATGTGCTAAAACACCCTCAAGCTCTTCCCTGCTGAGTATCTGCATTATGCCTGTTGTTACGGCAACTGCCGCATGCTCCGGGTTCCTTCCCGTTGCAAAGGCGTTTGGCTGAGGCTGCTCGATGATATAGACCTTCGGCATCGGAAGCTGTGCCCTCTGCGCAAGGTTTCTTACGATGGAATAAAGCTCCGGCGCATCTGACTGGGTCACCTCTTTAGCCTTGTACATCTTTAAAACTATCTTGTCGCTGAACCAGTATGTAAAGACATTCATTACAAAGGCGATTATGAGCGCCATCGTCATCCCGGACTTGCCGCCCATAGCCCCTCCTGCGAATATAAGCAGTAATGTTAAGCCCGTCATCAGGACAGCTGTTTTAAGTATATTCATTGACGTTTCCTCCTTGATCTCAAGTCTATTATTATTTTACTTAATGAAGATGCGGTAAAGCAACGAGAAGGGTGAGGCTTAATTGACTTACTTAAATCTTATCTTTAAACTTAATAACTTATGAAGAAGGAAGCCATAGAAGCAGTTAAAAACGCTATCGGAGAGCTGAAGGACACATGGGGCTTGGATAATATCCCTGCCATTGATGTTGAGATACCAAGGGACGAGTCGCATGGAGATGTCGCTACAACCGTCGCCATGAGCCTTGCGAGGCCGTTAAGAAGATCTCCAAAAATGATTGCCGAAGAGATAGTGAAAAAGATAATGGAGCAGCCCGGCCCGTTCCAAAAGGTCGAGACAGCTGGCTCCGGCTTCATCAACTTCACATACCATAATGAGTATTACCATGAAAAACTCAAAAAGCTTCTTAAGGAAGGGCATGACTTCTTCAGAACAGACATCGGCCAGGGAAAGAAGGTTCAGGTCGAGTTTGTAAGCGCAAACCCCACAGGCCCTCTTCATATAGGCCACGGAAGGGGCGCGGCAGTCGGCAACGCCCTGTGCAATCTCCTTCAATCCGCGGGTTATGAAGTTGAGAGGGAGTTCTATGTCAATGACGCCGGAATGCAGGTAAAGCTTCTCGGACTTTCGGTCTACACAGCCTACCAGCAGATGTTAGGCAATGACATGCCATTCCCTGAAAACGGTTATAAAGGCGATTATGTCAAAGACATATCCGTGGAGATAAAGGAGAAGGAAGGTGATAAGTATCACAATATTCCTTTTGAAGAGTGCGGGGATGTATTCACAGGCTTCGCATATAAGAAGATGCTTGCTGATCTCTCGCATGACCTCGGTGAATTCGGAATAGGCTTCGACAGGTGGCAAAGTGAAAAAGAGCTATATGACAAAGGGGCTGTTAAGGATGCGTTAGAGCACCTGAAGAAGAACGGCCTCGCGTATGAAAAAGACGGAGCCCTATGGTTCAGGTCGACCGACTTCGGAGATGACAAAGACAGGGTAGTTGTGAAGAATGACGGTGAGTTCACATACTTCGCCTCAGACATCGCATACCATAAAGAAAAACTCGACAGGGGATTTGATACCATCATCGATATATGGGGCGCTGACCATCACGGATATATCCCGAGGATAAGGGCGGTGCTCAAGGCGTTCGGGCTGCCTGATGAAAAATTCAGGGTCATACTTGTGCAGATAGTCTCTCTCCTAAGAGAAGGCCAGCCTGTCCAGATGTCAAAGAGGTCAGGTGAATTTATCACACTGCGCGAGGTCATGGATGAGGTAGGCTCTGATATCGCAAAGTTCATATTCCTCACAAGACGGTCAGACAGCCATCTTGATTTTGACATCGAGGTCGCAAAAAGAGAGTCATCTGAAAACCCGGTCTTTTATGTACAGTATGCCTTTGCCAGGATATCAAGCATATTCAGGCAGGTAAAAGAGAGAAATATCCATGCCTGCCTGCCGGTAGGCATGGGGTTCAGCAGCTCAACGCTTTCTGAAATAGACTTTTCAATACTTAAAGAAGACGATGAAATATCTCTTATAAAGAAACTTCTTTATTACGAGATAATATTTGAAGGAGCGGTATCGACATATGAGCCGCACAGGATCACATTCTATCTTCAGGAACTTGCCAGGCACTTCCACTCATACTACAACAAGCACCGGGTGATATCTGATGATAATGACCTGACAGTTGCAAGATTGTATCTCTGCAGATCAGTACAGATCGTGCTTGAAGAGGGGCTGAATATTCTCGGGGTAAAGGCGCCGGAAAGGATGTGAGAAATAACAAGATACTTGAATTTCAATTAACCAAAACCGACGGCAGCGCCCGTCTCGGGCAGATACATACCGCGCGGGGAGTGATAAACACGCCCGCATTCATACCTGTCGGCACTCTCGCAACCGTGAAATCAATGAGCGTCGAGGAGCTGAAAGAGATCGGCGCTGAGATAATACTTTCCAATACATACCATCTTTATTTGAGGCCGGGGCATGATGTGATAAAAAATCTCGGCGGGCTGCATAAGTTCATGAACTGGGACCGCCCCATGCTCACAGACAGCGGCGGGTTTCAGGTCTTCAGCCTTTCGCCGCTGAGAAAGATAACTGAAGAAGGCGTGGAGTTCAGGTCGCACCTTGACGGCTCAACGCATTTTTTGACGCCTGAACTTGCTATGGAGATACAGGGTGCGCTTGGGTCTGATATTGCGATGGCGTTTGATGAGTGCACGCCTTATCCGGCGACAAGGGAGTATGCTTTGAAGTCACTGCAATTAACAACTAAGTGGGCGAGGCGGTGTCTTGAAGAAAAGAATAAAAACTACCCCCCCATCCCCCCCTTGGTAAGTGGGGGCGAAGGGGGGGTAGTTAATTCTCAGGCATTGTTTGCTATTGTTCAGGGAGGGGTATTTAAAGACCTAAGAAAGCAGAGTGCTGAAGAATTAATTAATATGAATTTTGACGGTTATGCTCTCGGCGGGCTCAGTGTCGGAGAGCCGAAAGATATGATGTATGAGATGATCAATTACACAACACCTCTGCTGCCTGAAGACAAGACAAGATACCTGATGGGAATAGGCGACCTTAATGACGTGCTTGAAGCAGTTTCATCCGGCATTGATATCTTTGACTGCGTCATGCCGACAAGGAACGCAAGGAACGGCACTCTCTTTTCAAGTCAGGGAAGAATAAGCATAAAGCGCGAGGAATTCAAAGAGGATTCAAGCCCTCTTGACCCTGAATGCAGCTGCTATACCTGCCGGAATTATTCAAAGGCATACCTGAGGCATTTATATATGAGCCGTGAAATCCTCTCAATGAGATTGAATACATACCACAACCTCCACTTCTATCTTGAGTTCTTCAGGAAGATGCGAAATGCAATTGCAAATGGAGGGTTTGAGAATTTCAGGAAAGAGCAGAAAGAGATACTGAAAGACAATTTCAGCGAAGGGCCGCTTTAATAAGGCCCTGATATCCTTTCGTTGGCAGCAGCCAGGTTGTCCTTGATCAGCTTAAGCAGCCTTCTGCCTGTATCAGGCGCTTCATCAAATATATTCTTTTCTTCGTCAGGGTCTGCAGCAAGGTCGAACAGAAGAGACCTGCCGTCCTCAAGATAGTGCACGAGCTTGTATTGCCGGTCCCATACTGCGACAGTGCCTTTAGTGATAGGATTGCCGAGCGACCTGTTATTTAGAAACTGCATTGAAAAGACCGGCCTCTCTTCGGCCGCATCTCCTTCAAGCAGCGGAACAAGCGATCTCCCCTCCATCCATTCAGGGATTGATATTCCGGCAAGCTGAAGTATGGTTGGAGCGATGTCTGTCTGTTCAACAGGCATATCTATTCTCCTTCCGTATCCGGCATCGGAGAGTTTGATCACCATCGGTATGTGAACAAGCGGTTCATACAGGTGTGTCCCGCCGTGGCCGAGATGTCCATGCTCAAAACTCTCCCCGTGGTCCGCGGTAAAGATAATGATCGTATTTGACATATCAACTGCATCTGAAAGGCGCGACAAGAAGGCTTTAAAACGATCATCGGCATACATAATGAACTCATCATACCTTCTCCTCAGCAGGTCTATTTCAGGCTGGTTGTTGAGGTTGTAGTCTGTATGGAAGGTCAGGCCATCAGACTGTTTTTTCAGCGTATTGAACCTGTCGCCCTCTCCTAACAGCCCCTTGTACTCCCCGGAAGGCAGATAAGGATTATGAGGGGCATCAAGGTGCAGCCATGAAAAGAACGGGCGTTTATCCGCAGCCTGCCGCTCTGATATATACTCAAGAAAACGGCTGTAGACGATATCAGGAGGAAATGATGTCTCGGTCTCCCTGTCAAAGTGATCAGCCCCCTTGCCCTTCCCGGCCGTTATGAACTCGGAGAACCCGATAAGGCTCTCCTCTATATCTATCTCGATATCAACAAAGGAGTAGTCCTTCATAAACCTGCTTACTATAGGCCTTCTGCCTATAAAGCCCATTATCCTGTTTACTCCCCAGACATCAGCGTAAGGAGAAAGGACAAGGGTCCTTGGATCATCCTTTACCTTATAGCTGTCTGATACTCCAAGGATATCAGGGTGGGCATATACGGTCTGAACAAAGGCTGAGGTATCATACCCGCTCTCTTTTAAAAGCGCGGGGAAATTCCTGAGATGGTTTTTCGGAGGAAAATTATATGCGTAGTACCATACACCATGGGTCCATACCCGCTGGCCGGTATGTATGCTCATCGTCGCCTGTGTGGTCAGGTTCGATGCAGAATAAGCCCTGTTGAATACAACGGCGTTCTTTGCCCATTCTGAAATGAACGGCGTTGTCGGGCGTTCATACCCGTAAAGCTGCATATCTTCCGCCGTAAAAGAATCCCATGTAATTAAAATAATATTGGGCTTCTTCTCATCGACAGAAATATTGCCGCTCATGGCAGCCTCAGCAGGCGGTTTCTTCTGAAGCAGGCTGTAGGCAGATAAAGGCACGGCAGCGGCTAATAAAAAAAGAAAGAGCCAGGCCAGCAGTGAAATGCCGTTATTAAGGCCTGAAAGAAGCCTGCCTGCGTATTTGCGTGCCAGCCATACAACAACTCCTGCCGCCAGCCCCCCGGATATAAGAAAGACCATTCTCATTGATATGTCATCAGGGCGCGCATGATTAAAAAAGGTCTTTTCAATAACAACGACAAGGAAGATCGCCCATAATATTACATGCTCAACGCAGACAGACTTGAATGTTTTCAAAAGCGCTTTATATAGGCAGAGTATCAATGACCAGAATACCATCGCCAGAAACATCCCTATAGCCGTCCATAAAATAAAGGCTAATGATAATTCAGGAAGCAGGTCTGTAAACCGCATGAAGTAGGAGTAGAGGGAACCCCAACTGTTGGCTGCCCTCAAAACAAAATCAATGGATGAGAGAACAAAGATTATACGTATTACAAATAAAAAAGCTTGATTGATTGCCATCTTCCCGTTTATAGTTATATGTGCCTTAGCATGAATATTTTAAGATCAATTTTAACATAACGGAACTATTACATAGAAAAAAGATGGCCTGTTCGTTTTGTAAACACTTGAAGTTATCCCCAATCCTTGTATGAAAATCTTAATCACAGGCGGCAGCGGCTTCATCGGCCCGGCACTCACGCGCGAGCTTCGGGATGAAGGCCATGATGTCATAATTACAACCAGGCACAGTTCTGATTCTAAAGACATGATCACTTGGAACCCGCCTGACTTAATCCCTTCAGAAATAATCTCAAAAATTGATGCGGTCATAAACCTGGCAGGAGAACCTATCGCTCCTGAGAGGTGGACAGAAGAGAGAAAAGAACGCATCATGTCGAGCCGTGTTGAGACGACGCGCGCGCTTGTTGAGTCAATGAAAAATGCCGAGCCAAGACCAAAAGCCCTTATAAGCGCCTCTGCCATCGGCTATTACGGACCTCATGGAGATGAGATCATAAATGAAGCATTTCCTCCTGCCTCTGACTTTCTTGCCGGTGTATGCAAGGCATGGGAGGCAGAAGCTTTAAAGGCTGAGGAGTTGGGGACAAGAGTCGTCCTTGTAAGGATCGGCGGCGTATTGGAAAAAGACGGCGGCATTCTGAAGCATATGTCCGCCCAGTTCAATTTCATGTTAGGCGGCCCTGTCGGCGACGGCAGGCAGTGGTTCTCCTGGATACACAGGGATGACATTGTCGGAATTATCAAGTTCGCGCTTCAAAATAATTCCATATCCGGGCCGGTCAACGGAACGGCTCCGGATCCTGTAACTAACCTTGCCTTCAGCACCGCGCTTGGCAAAGCAATGAAGAGGCCGTCATACATAGCCGTTCCCGCCTTTGTCATTAAGATGGCGCTTGGAGAACTCGCTGATATCCTGATTACAGGCCAGAGGGTAGTTCCTGAAAAAGCTTTGAATGCGGGTTATAAATTCAAATACACTGAGATCAATGAAGCATTAAGAACGATATTCCGGAAGGACAGCATTAAATAAATATATAAATGGCGACAGGCAAAGAGATAGAAAAACGCGGGCATATCGTCGGCTTCAAGGAAGAGATAACAAAGGCGGCAGCTTCCTCTGACGATGATTTTTTCACATGGTTTGACAGCGCCATGGACAAGGACTCTGCGTTTGCAAAAGGCCATAGGGACTTCATGCTTCACATCGCTGATCCTTCTTCTCAATTCATATCAGATACCAAAGATAAGACCGCATTGGAAATAGGGCATGGCGGAGGCCGGATCCTGGCAGCAGCAAGCAGCCATTTCAGGAATGTGATCGGCGTTGATATACATGAACACAACCAAAAAGTTGAGAACGAACTGAAGAAAAGAGGGGTCAGCAACTTCCGGCTGATCAAAACTGACGGGAATGAGATCCCTCTTGAGGACGCCTCGGTTGATCTTGTTTATTCTTTCATTGTGCTTCAACACGTTGAAAAGATTGAGATCTTTGAAAAATACCTGAAGGAAACCCGCAGGGTATTAAAGCCCGGCGGCGTTGCGGTCATATATTTCGGAAGAAAGAAGATGCTGTCAGCGAATAAGAGTTCAAAGGCCCTCTACTTTATAGACAGGATCTCAGAACATCTGATCATGCCGAAAGGTTTTAAAGAGCTTCCGGCAAAAGTCAATGTTACAAATCTCATAGTCACTTTAGCATATGCAAAGTCTTTGGCAAAAAAGACCGGGTTTGAGATACTTGATGAGCTCGTATCGTACAAGGAAGGCCCCGACGGCAGAAAATTATTCGGCGGACAGAACGGCCTGGTACTGAGGAAAACAGCTTAAATTATGCAAAAATACCTTGCAAGGTCTGTATATTGTTTAGTATAAGCAGGATCCTGAATAAGGTTTTAAGGCCGCTGCCTTTTTATCCGATACTCAGGCGCGGCTATAAAAACATTGTCACTGATGAACAGTGGGCGCGGATTATAATGAACCGTGAGACACAAAAGATAGTCAAAAACCTGATGCCCGGCCGATTGGATGTTCTCGAGATATCAGGCGCAGGATGGAGAGAGAAAGAACCTTTTAAAAGTTACAAACAGGTTTCTTATCCTGAGTTTAATATCTGCCGGTCTGCACTTGAAGAAAAATTTGACCTGATAATAGCAGAGCAGGTCTTTGAACATCTGCTTTATCCTTATCGTGCCGGAAAAAACGTATATACGATGTTGAACAGAGGAGGTTATTTCCTTATTACTACACCATTTCTTATCCGCATTCACGATCTTCCAACTGATTGCTCCCGTTGGACTGAAACCGGGATAAAATATTTTCTTGCTGAATGCGGCTTCAGATTAGATAATATTCAGACCGGCTCATGGGGAAATCGTGCATGCATAAAAGCTAATTTCTTCAAGTGGGCAAATTACAATTCTATTATTCATTCACTCAGAAATGAACATGATTTCCCTGTAGTTATATGGGCCCTGGCTAAAAAATGTGAATAAGAAATTAAGTGAGCACTATAACTCGGATTTTTATTCCACCCATTCTGACGGCTCTGTCCGCTCAGCAGAAGCGATTCTTCCCCTCTTGTATAAATTTTATCAGCCGTTGTCAGTAATAGACATCGGTTGCGGAAACGGCAGCTGGCTTAAAGCGGCCGGGGCTCTTGGAAGCAACAAGCTGAAAGGGATGGACGGCTGCTGGATAGATCGGGATGCCCTGGTGAGCAATGGCATCGACTTCACGCCTGTCGATTTTGAAAATAAGATCGATATCAGGGAAAGGTACGATCTATGTATTTCTGTTGAAGTAGCAGAACATATTTCTGAAGATAATGCCAAAAGATTCATTTCGACACTATGCAATGCCTCAGATGTTGTCCTTTTCAGCTCCGCAATAAAGGGCCAGGGAGGCACAAATCATATCAATGAGCAATGGCAGTCTTATTGGGCCGGCCTGTTTGGGTCTGAGGGTTATAAATGCTTTGACATCTTTCGAAGCACCCTCTGGGACAATGAAGCTGTTGAATGGTGGTACAGGCAGAATATTTTTCTTTTCATGAAACCCGGAACAGGCTTGATAGATATGACCAGATTCAAAATATCGGCATTGCCAATTACAGATATCGTACATCCGCAGAATTACGCGAAGAAAATAAAAAACAATCAAGACCTCTCCAAACTGATCGAGTATCCCTCTCTCAGGTTTTGCATGAAATGCATTAAGCGGTTTATCCTGAATAAGTTCAGGTAAAATACCTTTAAGTTTGTGTTGAGGCCTGCTTTTCACATAATTGTATATAAGATAATTAAAATTTTGACAGATAAAAATTCATCTCTCTGCTTTATTTAATAAACTTATGAAAGCTTCCCTGATCATTGCCTGTTATAACTATGAGCAGTATGTCGACCGGGCTATTACGAGCGCCCTGAAGCAGACCAGAAAGTTTGACGAGATCATCTTCGTTGATGACGGGTCTGTTGATTCAAGTTACGCCAGGGCAAAAGCATACAAAGAGGTCTCTGCCGTCACAAAGAAAAATGGAGGGCTGCTATCGGTTATTCGTGCTGGTTTCCAGCAAAGCTCCGGTGATATTATATGCCTGTTGGACTGCGATGACGAACTGCTTGATGATCATCTTGAAAATGTCATGTCTGATATGAACAGTTTAAAGATAGGCATGAGATTTAATAACAGCCTTTTGGCAATTGCAGGGAAAAAGCCAAAGCCAAGAGATCCGTTCAGATCAACAGCATATTGGGGCCCCACTCCGGTTGCAACATACTATGCGCACTGGGGGCTTGGGGCAAATACATCATGCCTTGCCTTTGACAGGGAAGTACTGAAAATGATATTGCATTACAATGAAGGGCTTGACCACTACTGGAGAATACGGGGAGAGGACACGTTAATCTGGGGCAGCAGCCTCCTTGGGGCAACAAAGTATTATAGTGAAAAGCCTACTACTATCTATCATATCCATGACAGGAACTCTTTTTATGGTAAAAAAGCGACTCCGATAGATTCAGCCTTTTATGAGCATTCACGAGATATCTTCTTTTCCAGGTTTTCACCAATATTTGCGGATAAGAGAAAGCCTCATAAGCAGCTAATATCAGAACTGAAATGCCATAACTACATCGACTCGAACATAGTGGAAATATACAACGGAGCTCTTAAAAGAATGAGAACAAAAATCAGCAGCCTGGACTATATAAAAACAAAGATAAGGCTCAAAATGCTTTCAAACAAGCTGCTTCAGCAATCAGCTGACAGATACTCCATGTAAGAGACTATTCTTTCCACTCCAGCTTATCAAGCATCGTCTTGTTATCAAAGAACCAGTCAACAGTCTTTTTGACCCCGTCTTCAAGAGATGTTTTCGGCTTCCACCCGAGAACCTTCCTTGTCTTATCGATATTCGCCCATGTCGCCCTGACATCTGCAGTATGCATCTTGAGCCGCTTCACCTTGACGGTCTTGCCGAGGTGTTTTCCCAAAAGGTCAATGACATAATTAAGCTTTACAGGATGGTCGCCTCCAAGGTTGAATATCTCGTAACCCACGGGCTTTAATGCGCGGATAGTGCCGTCAGCAATGTCATCTATATAAGTGAAGTCCCTGGTCTGGTTGCCGTCTCCGAATACAGGAATGGCTTTTCCCGCGTCAATATTCTTGATGAACTTGAATATGCTCATGTCAGGCCTTCCGGCAGGGCCGTAGACCGTGAAGTATCTTAAAACGCTGACATCTATTTTGTTTAAATAGTGATATGCATAGCACATCACCTCAGCTGCCTTCTTTGTAGCGGAATAAGGCGCGAGCGGAGTGTCTGTCCTTGATGTCTCCTTGAAAGGCATCTCTTCAGAAGCATAAAGGCTTGAGGTTGATGCCAGCACGAACTTCTTCACCTTGTTCTCAACGCAGCACTCAAGAAGGTTCAGCGTCCCTTTAGTGTTCGCATCGAGATAGACCCATGGGTCTTCAACAGACGCCCTCACCCCTGCCCTTGCGGCAAGGTTGATGACTCCGCTTATCTTATGTTTTTTAAATACCTCTCTCAACTTCTTGTAGTCTGCGATATCAACTTTGTAGAAAGTAAAGTCAGGGAATTTCTTAAGTATACCGAGCCTCCAGTGCTTCAACTTCGGGTCATAATAGTTGTTCATGTTATCAACGCCTATGACCTTCACATTTTTCTGGAGCAGTGTATGTGATACCTTCCATCCGATAAAGCCGGCACAGCCTGTAACCAATATAGTCTTCATTATAGCCTCCAGTAATTAAAGCCTGATCTCGCAATCTGCTTTTTATTAAAAAATGTCTTCACATCTATTAAGACAGGATTCTTCCCGCACATCTTTTCAAGCTTGCTGATCGTATATTTAATATATGCGTCGTGCTTTACCGCAAGGATGATCGCGTCATAAGGTTTCCCGCTTTCCGGTTTATCAAGAAGCGAAATGCCGTATTCTTCTGACACCTCTTTCGGATCGGCATGAGGGTCGTGGACAAAGACTTCCATCCCGTAACTCTTCAGTTCATTATATATATCTACGACCCTTGTATTTCTGATATCGCCGATATTCTCCTTAAAGGTAAGCCCCATGATCAAAACCCTGCTCTTCCTTACTGAACGGCCGGTCTTGATCAGCTCTTTTATGGTATTTCCTGCGATGTAACGCCCCATATTGTCATTGATCCTTCTGCCGGACAAGATAACCTCAGGGTGATAACCCATCGCCTGCGCCTTGAATGTCAGATAATACGGGTCAACGCCGATACAATGCCCTCCGACAAGGCCGGGTTTGAAGGGCAGGAAGTTCCATTTTGTCCCGGCAGCCTCCAAAACGGCATTGGTATCAAGCCCCATCCTGTTAAATATGATGGCGAGTTCATTGACAAGCGCTATATTAAGATCCCTCTGAATATTCTCAATGACCTTTGCTGCCTCTGCGGTCTTTATATCAGGAGCCTTGTGTATCCCCGCCTTGACGACCTTGCCGTAAAGAAGTGCTAACAACTCTGTGGTCTTGCTGTCCTGCGCGGAAACAACCTTTACAATGCCTGATATGCCGTGCTTCTTATCTCCCGGATTGACCCTCTCAGGAGAGTAGCCGGCCTTAAAATCCCTGCCGCACTTCAGTCCCGACTCTTTTTCAATTATCGGCACGCAATATTCTTCAGTGACTCCGGGGTAGACTGTTGATTCATATACAACGATGCACCCCTTTTGAATGTTTTTGCCGACTATCTCGGAAGCCCCTTTAAGCGGCAGAAGGTCAGGTATCTTGAACTCATCAATAGGCGTAGGAACGGCAACGATTATTACTGACGCAGCTTTAAGCCGCTCTGCTTCACAAGTAAATTCCATACCGGATGACTTCAGGTCTGCTGAGGATACTTCACCTGTTCTGTCCATCCCTTTCTTCAGCTCGGCGATCCTCTCTTTTTTCAGATCAAAACCGATCACATCGAAATATCTGCTGAAATGACTCGCAAGCGGCAGGCCGACATACCCCAGTCCGACGATCGCTATCCTCTTTCTCTTTTTTAAATAGTCACTGATCATTTTATTTTAATTCAGCTTTATTGCGAAAAAGCTTTATAATACAGTTTATTATAATACAGCAATGACCTGTCAAAAACAAATCATTATGGCATACGGATACAGATGAAGATAGCGCTGATAAGAAAAAATTACACGCCTTACGGCGGGGCTGAAAACTACCTGAGGCAGGTTGCCGCAGGCCTGTCGGATAAAGGGCATGACATACATATCCTGAGCGCAGGTGACTGGTCAGAGACAGAGTTCCAGGCCCATAATATCAGAACCATCTCAAGCCCGTCTCTACTTTCAAACATTCTATTCTCAATGAATATAAAGAGCTTCCTGGAGAAAGAGGCCTTTGACTCTGTCGTCAGCTTTGAACGCACAGGTTACGGCGATATTTACAGGGCCGGTGACGGATGCCATAAGGAATGGCTTAATAAAAGAAAGAAATACGAGCCGTTTCACAAGAGAATAAGCTTTGCCGTTAATCCCCATCACCGTATGCTTCTGTATCTTGAGAAGAAGACATTTGAGAACTCAAAAATAATAATAGCCAACTCCAACATGGTCAAAAAGGACATTACGAAGAACTATTCGATCCCCCCTGAAAAGATACATGTGATATATAACGGAGTGGACCTTGAGAAGTTTCAACCCGCTGATGACGGGAAAAAAGCCGCTCTGAAATATTCAATGGGCCTGCAAGGCAGGAAGGTCATCTTATTCGCAGGTGCTGACCTTGACAGGAAGGGGCTGCCTGTATTGCTTAAGGCGTTTTCATTAATGAAAGACAAAGGCGTCAAGCTCCTCGTCGCAGGCAAAGATGCAAAGAAGAGGCATATCTCATCGGCAAACAAGCTGGGCATAAAAGAAGATGTCATCTTCTGGGGGCCGGAAAAGGATATTACAAAACTCTACGCCGCTGCCGATATCTTTGTCCTGCCTACGATATACGACCCTTTCAGCAACGCAACCATTGAGGCGATGGCATCCGGGCTGCCGGTCATAACAACATCGAACAACGGAGCATCCGAACTGATAGATAACGGGGTGGAAGGCTATGTCGTAAAGGACCCGGCCGATCACAAGCTTATTGCAGAGAAGATAAGTTCTGTATTGTCACAGAATGAAGATATGTCTCAAAACGCAAGAGACAAGGCTGCCAGATACCCGATCAAAGACGCGGTCGATAAGATCGTCGCGCTCATCTCAGGCGCGCAAGAATAAATGTTCAAAAACGTAAAAAAGATACTGGTCATAAAGCTAAGGCATATCGGGGATGTGCTCCTGACGGCGCCGGTGATGAGGGCGCTGAAAGAGGCCTTTCCTGATTCAAAGATCTCTGTCCTGGCCAACAAAGGGACTGAAGATGTGCTCACAGGAAACCCTCTTATAAGTGAGGTCATTACATTTGAAAGAAAGATAAAAGATATGACTTCGATGAAACGCATCGGAAAAGAAATGGCCTTTTTGAAGATGCTGAGGGCAAAAGGGTTTGATATGACGGTTGACCTCACGGGCGGCGACAGGGCAGCTGTGGCATCCTATTGTTCAGGGGCAAGATACAGGATCGGCATGCAAACCGGCAAGGGTTTTGCCGGAAAGAGATTCCTTTACACAAACACGTCAAAACCTGACAGCAGAAAGCATACTGTGCTGCAAAATATGGATATTGTTAAAAAGTTCGGCATAGATACAGCAGGCCTTTCAGTGGATTTCCATGTCCCGCAGAATGAAAGAGAGCCCATTAAGAAAATCCTTGAAAAGTGTAATATAGACCGGAATGACATCATAGTGCATATACACCCGACATCCAGATGGCTCTTTAAATGCTGGAAGGACGAGTACATGGCTGAGATTATAGGATGGCTGATCCAAAAGGGGATAAAGGTCATTCTCACATCATCGCCTGACAGGCGGGAGATGGAAAAGGCAGAGAATATTATTTCATTGGCCTCTGCCAAAGATACCGGAAGTTTAATAAACCTCTGCGGCAGAACATCGATCAAGGGGATCGGCGCTGTCTCAGAAGTCTCCAGCCTTTTCTTCGGAGTCGACTCCGCGCCTATGCACATTGCCGCAGCGGTCAATACGCCTGTTGTGGCGCTCTTCGGGCCGAGCGGTGCATTTCACTGGGGGCCGTGGGATAATAACTACAGGGCAGAACAAGAAGAACCATATTTGAAAAGAAACGGTATTCAGACATTCGGAATGCATACAGTGATACAAAAAACAGATGACTGCATACCATGCGGAAAGGACGGGTGCAAGGGCAGCAAGAAGAGCAGATGCCTTGATGAGATAACGCCTGAAGAGGTGAAGGCGGTGCTCTATAAGAAGCTTGAGGCGATAAGGAAATAAATGTTCACACTTCTTCATACAGAATCATCAACCGGCTGGGGCGGCCAGGAGAACCGGACGCTGAACGAGTCTCTCGGCCTCAGGAAGTTTGGCGCAAGGGTCATCATCCTGTGCCAGCCTGAGAGCGTTATAGGGAAGAAGGCTGAAGCAGAAGGCATCGAGGTGAGAAGGTGCAGGATGAAGAAGAGTTATGATATCTTTGCATTAAAACATATTCTGGATATCATAAGAAAAGATGCAGTGGATATCATCAATACCCACAGCGGCAGGGACAGCCTCATTGCCGGAACAGCAGGAAGGCTTTCACGCAATAAGCCGCTAATTGTCAGGACAAGGCATCTCGCGCTTCCCATTACCTCAACATTTACATATAATCGCCTCGCCCATAAGGTAGTTACGGTAAGTGAACATGTAAGAGAGTATCTCATAAGTGAAGGAATACCGGCGGAGAAGGTGGCTGCTGTTCATACAGGCGTTGACATCACCAGGTTCAATCCTGAAAACGCAAATGACCACCTCAGGCAGAAGCTTGAGATCAGCCCTGAAACGCGCATAGTGGGAACCGTCTCTGTGCTCAGACGAAAGAAAGGGCACCATATCCTGCTTGAAGCGATCCCGCTTATTCTGAAAAAATTTCCGGACGCGCTATTCTTCTTTGCAGGCGACGGCCCGCAGCGTGATAATATCCGCAGCAGGATAGACGAGATGGGCTTGGAGAATAAGGTCTTCATGTTAGGCATAAGAAATGACATCCCGGATATCCTGAAGTTCTTTGATATCTTTGTGCTCCCCACCATGCAGGAGGCGCTCGGCACATCATTTCTTGAAGCGATGGCCATGGGCAAACCTGTGATAGGGTGCAACGTCAACGGAGTGAATGAAGTTATAAAAGACGGAGTGAACGGTTATCTCGTGAAGCCTGAAGACCCTGCTGCGCTTGCTGATGCCGTATTGAGGATGCTCACGCACGATACTGCCGCAAAGGCTATGGCGCTTAACGGAAAGAAGATGGTAGAAGAGTCGTTCACAACAGATATAATGTGCGGAAAGATGTTCGAACTTTATTCTTCACTTCTTAAGGAGAAGATATGATACGCCCTGTTCCTGTGCTCATGTACCACCACATAAACCCTCACAAGGGTGATATGGTCACTATAAGGCCTGAAGTATTTGAAGAACAGATGAAGCATTTGAAGAAACGCGGCTGCAGGACTTTAAAGGCCGGAGAACTGGGATCTTATATCAATGGGAACCTGGTACCGGACAACAAATCAGTTGTGGTCACTTTTGACGACGGCTGGCTTGATAATTACATTTACGCCTTCCCTGTCCTGAAAAAATATAAGCTCAACGCGATCGTCTTTATCATCACAGACCGGACCGAGAACGCTTCAGCAAATTCAGAAAGCATCAGCGCGGCTGTCCCGACCCATGATGGATCAAAAAAACTGATATCGAACGGAGAAGCAGGCAGGGTGGTACTTGACTGGAAGCTGATCAAAGAGATGTATGAAAGCGGTCTGATCGAGTTCTACTCCCATACAAAAAGCCACAGAAGGTGCGCCGAGCTTTCCGAAGCAGAGCTGGCAGAAGAGCTGAAAGGTTCTAAAGAGATCATGGAGAGCAGGCTGCAGATGCCGTGCCCGTACCTCTGCTGGCCTTACGGCAGTTACAATGAAACATCCGTTAAGATTGCGAAAGAAGCGGGCTACGAGGCCCTCTTTACAGTTGACCACGGCGTGGCAAGGCCCGGAGATGACCCGTTTCTGATCAAGCGGATAAATGTCAGGGATAATATACTTTGGTTCAAAAAGATGATCTTCACTTACACAAGCCCGGCCTTTTCCAAATTATATCTTAAGATCAGGAAGAGATGAGACTCAGTTTAGCCGACGGCCTGCTCTTCGTAACAATGAAACTCCTCAAGGCGCTTGACAGGAGAGAGTCCGGCATTGAAGACCTGGATACTGATGCAATAAAAAATATTCTCGTCGTCTCCTCAACCGCGATAGGCGACACTCTTCTCTCAACACCGGCGATAAAAGCGGTTAGAGCGCGCTATCCAAAAGCAAAGATCATTGCGCACCTCAACATTGCCAATATGAAGCTCTTTCAGAACAATCCGCATATCAACGGCATCATCCCGTATTACGGGGGGTATAAAAAGTTCTTCAAAACCATCAGGGCATTTCGTAAAGAGGATCTTGACCTTGCGCTTATCTTTCACGGAAATGAGCCGCAGGCTACGCCTATGGCTTATCTCTCGGGAGCAAGGTTCATCATCAAACTTCCAAACACCAGCGAATACAGATTTCTCCTCTCAAACAGCAAAGAGATCACGCGCCCGGAGGCCTTCGGCCACGGGGTAGAACAGAGGCTGAAAGTTGCAGAGCTGGCAGGCTGCGTCATCACCGATAAAAAGATGACCCTGCCGATATTAAATGACGGAGATACATTTATCAAAAAGTTTCTGCGGGACAACTCCATTAATGATGCAGATACACTGATAGGGTTCCAGCCCGGCGCCTCGACCATAAGCAGGATGTGGTTTGCAGAGAGGTTTATTGAATTGGGCAAAAGGCTTATCAAGTCACACCCTGAACTGAAGATAGCAATAACAGGTTCTCCAAAAGAATATGCCCTCTGCAGGAAGATCGCTGACGCCATAGGTGAGAATGTTGTTGTATCTTCAGGCCGAATACCTTTAAAATACCTGCCATCACTTGTTGAATGCATGAAACTGCTTGTAACGGGAGATACGGGGATAATGCACCTTGCGGCGGCAGTTGAGACCCCTGTTATCGCCCTGTTTGCCGTATCAGACCCGGAGAGGTCAGGCCCTTATTACGGCCTTGATAAACATATTGTCATCAGAAAAGAGAGGACCTGCGATCCATGTATCAGTAAAAAATGCAGGTACCAGAAGTGCATGGAGAATATCAGCGTGGATGAAGTATATGATGCCGTTTTGGGCATAGTTGACAGACACAAGGCAAAAGAGTCCTGATCATTCCGGAGAATATGGGCCTGAAGAAATATAAAAATATCAACCGCTTTTTAATTGACAACAGGATAAAACGGTTCGAAATGGATATTGAGAACGGAAAGACCGTGCTTGATGTGGGGGCGGGAAGCGGCCATTACAGAAAGTTTTTCCCGAACAACAGATATATAACCATCGATATAGGCCTTGAGCAGGAGAGCAATGAGGGGATTGATATAGTGGCTGACATACTCAATATGCCGATCGATGACTCATCTATAGATTATATGATGTGTATTGAGGTAATAGAGCATGTTAAAGACGGCAACCTTCTTCTTAAAGAGATGAACAGGGTGTTGAAGAAGAACGGGAGGCTGCTTATCACAAGCCCGCTCTGCTTTGGAGAGCACCTCGATCCTCATGACTACTACCGGTACACGCAGTACTCTATGAAAGAGCTGCTTGAGAAGAACGGATTCATCGTGCTTGAGACAGAAAAAAGAGGAGGCTGTTTCACGCTCATCGCCTACCTTCTCGGGCGTATCCCGGATCAGATAGAGAAGGGGCATGCCCTCCCTGCGCCGCTGAGAAAGCCGTTGATGCGGCTGTTAAGATGGCCTTTCACATATATGCTGGCCCCTGTATTTCTGAAGCTTGACCGGCTGGACAGCAACAAGAACTTTACGTTAGGGTACTTTTTTGAGGCTCAGAAGAACTGAATAATTATCGGAATATTAGAAAAAAGGAGAACAATTTGTCTTCAAAAATATGGCTGGACGCGCCGACCAAGGACAGTTCGGAAGAATATATCCTGAAGTATTTAAAATATAATCACAACAGGATACACATCCTGTACGCTTATAATTTATTAAAGGCAATGAAATTAGGCCCGGACAGTGTGATAGCGGAACTGGGGTGTAACGGCCATCTATCATTGAACTTATTTAAAAAACTCGGTTTAACAAAGATCATTGCCGCAGACTTTGACAAATCCGTTCTGGATGAGATAAGGCATTATACTCAATGGCCTGACAGGATATACAATATTGATTTCAACGACCCTCTCCCGTTAAAAGATGAGAGCGTGGACCTTGTAAATACGCTGGAGGTTGTTGAACATATTGTCAGGGCTGAGGCTTATTTAAAAGAGATACACCGCGCTTTAAAAAAAGGCGGGCACTTATTGATATCTACGCCCAATCACGCGTTCTATATAAGCCGCTGGAGGGCGTTAAAAGGGGACAGGCTTGGAACAGAAGGAACTCATTACCGTTTTTTCACCAAGGAGCATTTTGAGGAGATACTGAATGACAGCGGATTTGAGATCGTAAAAAGGAATTCGGAGGGACATATCCCTTTTGTCGATATAGAGCCCTGGCGCACGATCTTTAAAAGGAAGAGGATACATCACCATATCCCTGAATTCCTGGAATCGTTATTTGCAATTCATTTTGTCTGGCTGTGCAAGAAAATATAGGCTATTTATAAAGAAGAACCTCTTATGAAGATACTTGTCATCGGGCCTTATAAATGGAACAGCCTGGAATACTCCACGGGATTTAACAGCCTGGTCGCCGGGCTTCACAAAACAGGCGCGGATTTTGACTATTTCCCCGATATACTTAAACAACGCCACGACTTTACGCCTGAATATATTCACAGCTCCGGTTACGACAGGATCTCCTATCCCGAATATTCGGATATGGTAAAAAAACTGAGGTCGGGTGAATACGGCATGATCATCACAACGGTCTGTTATGTTGACTACAACGGGGGGAAGCACGGGGCCTTATCAAAGATATCAAGGAGGCTGAAATATTCACTGGCTTCAAACAAGTACAGGATGGGCGGCACAATAGTCAGCGACTGGATCCATGCCGGGATCAAACTGCCGCCGGTAATCGTCTTTGACGACAAGGACAACCAGTGCATATGGCCGGTAGATTTCGACCTGCTTGAAAATTGCAGTTTATACTTTAAAAGAGAGCTGCCGTTTGACAGATTTTTAAGTTTAATATTCTTCTTTTTAAGACTTGAGGACCGGAAGAAACTGGAGTTGGCCCGAAAACTAAGGCCCGTATGGCTCTCTTACAACAGCAGCGCTATAGCCTTATGGACCGACATTGATGACGTCAGGCCATATGAAGAGCGTGATATAGATATCTCACATTTATGCGGTTTATATTCAAGCTACAGCAGAATAAAGATATTGCCTCTCCTGGATAAGTTATCTGAAACGTATAATATTGCAACCACAAAAGATGGGAAATTGAGCAAGGCGGAATACTTTGAAAAGATAAAGAGGTCTAAGATATCATTGAGCCTTGAAGGCCGGGGATGGGACTGCAACAGGCATTACGAACTTATGTTATGCAGAACACTTCTTTTTGTGACCCGTCCCTCCATAGAGCTTGCGTTCAACCTTATAGACGGCGAGAATTGTGTCTTTATAGATAATGATCTGGGGAATTTCGAGAAGCTTGCAAAATACTACCTTGATAACCCTTTATTAAGCGCCCGGATCGCGCATAACGGATATGAACTTGCGAAGAACAGGCTTGGAAGTGAAAAGCTCGCCGAATATGTGATCAACGCATCAATGGGTTCCATTAAATAACATGCCTATAAAAAAGATCCTTATCCTCGATACAGGCAAAGAATGGGGAGGCGGGATAAACAGCCTTATCGAGCTTCTCAGGAGAGCTGACAGGGAGAAATATCATTTCACCGCACTGTTTTATTACAACTTCAACAAAGGCGGTGATTCCGATATAAAGAGAGAGATCGAAAAGCTCGGAATAGAATTCATCCTGCTGAGGCAAAAAAAACAGGCGGGTCCGGTAAAGCTTCTCAAGGAGATCATAAAGGCTCTCTTCTTTTTTAATAAAAAGCTCAGAAAAAATCTTGTCTTCCGCATTGACTACCTTTGCCGGATCAGGGAAAATGCCGGAAGGATAGCGGGTATATTAAAAGAGATGAGGGCTGACCTGCTCTATTTGAATAATCAGCCGTCATCCAACCTTGAAGGCATCATCGCCTCAAGGATCAGCGGCATACCGGCGCTGCAGCACAGCCGTATTGAAACAACATTGAATGCCTTTGAGATAAAAGCCGCAAATGAACAGCTCGCGAAAATCATATGCGTTTCCGGAGGAGTCAGGGATTCCTTCATAGAGCAGGGAGTTGCCCCTTCAAAATGTACGGTTGTATATAATGGAATAGACATTTCGTTAAGTCCCCGGGTATCGCCGGGGGAGGTCAGGAGAAGCTGTAATATCAGCGATGATGACATCCTGATAGGGACGGTCAGTTCGCTGATCAGAAGAAAGCGGCTGAACAGCCTGATAAAAGCTTTATCAATCGCGTCAGGCAAAACAGATAAGGCTGTGAAATGCATGATAGTCGGCGAGGGGCCTGAAAAAAATAATCTGCTCAAGCTTGTGAAGAAAAAAGGGATGGAAGATAAAATTATCTTTACAGGCTTCCAATCCGATGCTCTTTCTTATATTAACTCTATGGACATATTTGCCATGACCTCGGAAAAAGAAGGATTCCCGAGGGTCCTTCTTGAAGCGATGCTCATGAATAAGCCGGCCGCTGCCTTTGACGCAGCCGGAGTATCAGAGCTTGTTGTTGACGGAGAGACGGGTTATCTGATACCCTCTGGAAACATTTCATCGTTCAGCAAGTCCCTCTCCAAGCTTATAGAGGACCGCGATATGAGGATCCGGTATGGGGAAAAAGGCAGAGAGCGTATAATTGATAATTTCTCAATCGACCGCTATATAAACGGCGTAGAGAATGTATTTGATGAGATCATGAGAGCAGGAGATAACGTATAACATGCAGCCTGAAAGCCCGATCCAATGGAGTGAGATAAAGAAGAAGAGAGAAGAGATAAAAGCGCTTTACCCTTCCATTAACAGGATACCTCTCATCTACAGCACAAAAAAAGCGTTGCTTGCCGGCCTGCTTTCAGAGATCAAGGGGAAGATACTGGATATAGGCGCCGGAGACAGGTTTATAAACGATATATGTTCGAAACTGCCTGACAATATCATTTATAAGAGCATGGATACCGACAGGAGCAGGCATCACGATTATTACTCCATGAGCGATATCAGCGACAGCTTCAATGCGCTTCTTCTTCTGGACATAATAGAACATCTGCCCCTGAACGAAGGCATAAGCCTGCTTCAAAAATGTTTCAGCCTGCTCCAGCCGGAAGGCAGGATAATAATCACACTCCCGAATAATTATCACCCGACAGCATTTAACGGCGACTGCACTCACATAACATCATACAGGTGCCATGACCTTGGTGGGATCCTGTCAGCGCAGGGATTTAAAGACATCAAAATATTCAGGGTGTCTGCCAGGAAAAAGTTTAAACACAGACTGACAGCCCTGCTGTACAGCCCTGTCATGAAGCTGCTGGATATTGACTTCGCAACCGGAATATTAATTACCGGTATTAAGCCGTGATGAAGATCCTGATAGCAACTCCTGATTTTCCTTTATGGGACGGCGGAATAGCAACTGTTGCATATGAAGTCGCAAAGGGGCTGCACAATTTAGGGCACAAGGTCGATGTCATGGCCCCGCGGCAGTCTGAAGGTGATATTGATTTTGACAGCACACTCCCCTTCAGGGTTCACCGGATAAAGAACATCAAATCGCATTATCTGAAAATGTATTACCACATCTTTAAAATGGACCGGCTTGTCAAGAGATACGGATACGATATGGTCATGGCGCAGTCCTGGTATCCTTCAGGCATTGCTGCAAGCCATATTGCCGGGAAATACAAGATCAATACCACCGTGACCGTGCACGGCAATGAAATACTGGATCTGCGATATTCATCATCATTCTGGCAGAAGAGGATGAAGAAGGTTTTTGAGACTGCGAAGATCATATTCTGCGTCAGTGAATTCACCTCTCAAAAGCTGGCCGGCCGAACATGGAGTTCACCTGAGATCAGCCGGAAGGCCAGGGTCATCTATAACGGAGTTGATTTTAATTATTTCACCCCTTCAGAACCTGATACGGAACTCATTGAGAGATACAAACTGCAGGGCGCTAAAATAATCCTGACATTGGCAAGACTGGTGGAGAGAAAGGGGCATGACATGGTTATCAATGCCCTGCCGATGATAAAGAAAAGCATCCCGCAGGCCAAGTATGTCATATGCGGCAAAGGGAAGTATGAAGAGAACTTAAAGCAGCTTGCGGAGAAACTCGGGCTTGCCGATGATGTCATCTTTGCCGGATTTGTCCCCAATGAATCAAGGAATAAATATTACAATATGTGCGGCCTCTATGTAATGCCGAGCAGAGAGATATTGGAAAAAGGCGATATTGAAGGTTTTGGAATTACATATCTTGAGGCAAATGCCTGCGGGAAACCTGTAATAGGCAGCAATAAAGGCGGGGCCTCAGAGGCTATAATAGACGGCGAAACCGGTTTTCTCGTTGATGCGTCAGACAGCAATGATATTGCCCAAAAGTGCATAGCGCTTTTATCTGATGATCCTCTGTCAAAGAAGATAGGGATGAACGGCAGAAAGCGGATCATTGAGGAGTTTAACTGGGATTATATATGCCGCCGGATAGAAAGGTATTGCAATGAGCCAAATAATAAATAGAGAGAATAATAACAAACTGACCTGCCGTTTTTGCGGCAAAGAGGGGCTTTCAGGCATTTATTATCTGGATGATACTGAAATATCAAAGTGCGATCACTGCGGCTTTATTCAGATCGGCAAGACACACCTGCTCGATGACCTGAAGGTGCATTACACCGGAAACATTAATATCGCAGCCGTTTTTCAATCTGAATTCGAGCGAAGCAAAATACTGAGGGCTTCAAGGTTCAGGGCTGACTATATTCAAAAATATACCGGCCTCAGGTCAGGAAAAGTATTGGAGGTCGGGTCAGCGGAGGGAGACTTTCTGCATGAATTGAAATCCAGAAACTTCGACGTGACCGGTATCGAACCATCGTCAGGCGGCGCGATGAAGAGCAGGGAAAAAGGCGTAACGGTCATTAACGATTTACTGGAGAACAGCGACCTGCCTGATATGCACTTTGATATCGCGTGTATGTTCCAGGTGATAGAACATTTTGAGAAGCCTAAAGAAGTTTTAAGATTATTGCACTCCAAAATAAAGAAAGGCGGATACCTTGTAATGGAAACGCCTGACATATATTCCGCAGGTTCCAAATTTGAGAAGAGCCCTCATAAATTATTCAACAAGGAGCATGTCTCTTACTTTTCTCCTGAGAGTTTAAACGCCTGCCTTGAGAATTTAGGTTTCAAAAAGATAATTGTAAGGCACTATGACTATGACGGCTTCAGGATGCCCTTTATGAAGAGCATCAAGAAGATCCTGAAATCAACACTGAATCCTGACCTTGAGGGGCCGCTGCAGAAGATACTGAAGAAAGAAATTGATATTCACTATAAGTCAAAAGATAAAACCGGTAACGTCTATTCATCCGCTCACAAAAAAGATAAGTCAGATTCTTTAAAGGATTTTAAAAAGAGCCTGACCGCCCCGCTTGATATCACCTTCGGGCATCTGGCATATCAATTGGACTTGGGCGCAAGTTTCTTCTGGATCGGGCAGAAGCATTAAGATCTGAAATATGACGGCTGACATCATTAAGAAAATCCTCTTCATCAGGCGCGATAACATAGGCACGGAGCGTGTGAGAGTGAAATACTATAATCGGGAAAAAACGGCTTAGCATCATTCAGAGAAAGCCCGGATAAAATTTGAGAGTTAACCCGACTTGTTATAGAATAGGAACTATGAACTTTAATGAAATAGAAAATAATTTAATCTCAATACTCAAGAAATACGATGTCCGCAAGATTGGCATTTTCGGCTCATATGCAAGAGGCGAGGCAAAGCCAACAAGCGATATAGATGTACTCGTTGAGTTTACAACCAGAAGGTCGCTTTTGGATATGGTCGGCATTGAGCAGGAACTGACTGAGGAGCTTGGCATAAAAGTGGACATGTTGACTGAAGGGGCCATCAGCCCGTACCTGGTGGACAGGATCAAGAAAGAGCTTGTGGTGATCTACGGATGACAGCAGAAATATTGAATAATGCCAACTCATGACATCATAGACAACCGCAATGATATTCCCCTTCATCGCATCGGTCGTTGTGCTTCACAGAGAGGTTGCTAAATGAAAAGGATATAAGATGAAGAAAAAAGTAAATTATGCAACTAAACTAAATTTCCTCAAATTAGCAAGCCTTTATTCTATATTAATAGGAAGTTTAGGTGCTGGTATTGGTGGTTATATATCTGTAATAGAAGATAACTTTTTGTATGCAGGGTTAGGGAGCGCAATAGGCGGCGTTATTGGATGGACAGTTGCTTTTATCTGCTATAAACATTCCATTCTGGTTCCTAATAAGCCAGAATTGATTGAAAGTAGAATAACTTTTTTTATAGGAGTTGCAGGTATTTTTATAGCATTAATTTGTCTTGCAGGTTTTATTTTCATAAGAGATATCAGATTGCTAATTGGTATAGTTTTTTTTGGTTCAATCGGAATATATCTTTTTTATATCTCGAAAAGATTACATTCAGGAGATCATTTTAAGAAACTTGAAGAAGCAAGCAACAATGAGAAAACCAATAAAGATTATTATGCCTAACCACATTAAGAAAATCCTCTTTATCAGACGCGATAACATTGGCGATCTGATTTGCACAACACCTGCAATCCATGCCGCAAGAGAGAAGTATCCTGATGCGAAGATCGGCATACTGGTGAATACATATAACGCCGATGCGGTACGGAACAACCCTGACATTGATGAAGTCTATGTGTATGAAAAGGCAAAACACGTGCCTGACAAAAATAAACTCGCTGTATGGTGGAGCAACCTTCAGGTGATCCGCGGAATAAGGAAAGAAGGGTACGATGCCGCCATAGGCTGCGGCTCATATTCACCGAGGCTTGAGAGATACACCGGCTTTACAGGCGCAAAGACAAAGATTGGATATATAAAAGAAGGGACAAGATCTAAACGATACAACAAACCTCTTGTTGATTCAGGCGGACATCTCCATGAAGTTGAAAAAACCTTTGCTCTCCTTAAACCGATAGGCATTGATCGTGATCCTTCAAGCATGAGCATCTTCCCTGATCCGTCAGAGATCGAGAGGGCAAAGGAATTCATTGATAACTCCGCCATGATAAAAGGCGCGCCGCTCATTGCATTTCATATCAGCAGCAGAAGGCCTGAGAACCGGTGGCCTGTTGAAAAATTCATCGAGCTTGGGAATCTCATCAATCATGAATGCGGCGCAAGTGCCATGCTCCTCTGGTCGCCCGGAAGCGAAAAGAATGTCTATCACCCGGGTGATGATGAAAAGGCTGAAGAGATAATCAGGAAGATGTCTCCCGCGCCTGTCGCTTACAGAACAACAAAGCTTAAGGAACTGATAGCCGCGCTGAATTTGGCAGACATGGTCGTCTGCTGCGACGGCGGGGCTATGCATATAGCAGCTGCGTTAGGGAAGCCTGTGGTCACCATGTGGGGATCAACAAACGCGGAGAGATGGAGACCGTGGGGTGTGAAGCATGTGCTTCTCAGAGGGAGTGACAAAAAGGCGGAGAACGTCAGCGTTGAAGATGTATTTAACGGAGTTAAGGAGTTATTGGCGCAAAGTAAAACTAATGTTTAAAAAACTCTCTTGCTTTACTTTCGACAAACTCACGGTACTCATTTAAAAACCTTTCGACACTGAAGCGTTCAGAGTTTTTTCTTATCTCATCTGGATCGAATATTTTTTCATTAGCCTCAAACATTTTAACCGCATCTATCAATGCTTCGGGAGTCTGTTCATGAAAGAAGATGCCGGTGGGATGAACTCCTTTATCTGTAAGTGGACTAACCGTCTCAACAGCGCCGCCTTTGCCATACGCTATCACAGGAGTGCCGCATGCCTGCGCCTCAACCGGGACTATGCCGAAATCCTCTTCTGCTGCAAAGACAAACGCCTTAGCCTTGCGCATGTACTCATTCAAGATATCGGACCTCTGATATCCCAACAGCTTTACATTGCCCTTTGCCTTTAACCTGACCTTTTCAAAGTCAGGCCCGTCGCCTATGACAACAAGCTCTTTGCCCATCTCGGAAAATGCCTCAACTATCAGGTCCATCTTTTTATAAGGCACCATCCTTGATGCAGTCAGGTAGAAACCTTCTCTTTCATAACCGACATGAAAAGCATCAACATCAACAGGCGGATATATGACATCCGCATCTCTGCCGTAGTTCCTCTTTATTCTATCTTTGATGTAATGAGAGTTGGCGATAAAATGATCAACGTTCTTTGCAGTTGCATAATCCCATTCTCTTATGCGTTTTAAAATCTTCTTTACCAGAGCGCCCTTTATCCCCTTATCCAGCTTGGACTCTTTAAGATACTGCTCCTGCAGATCCCAGGCATATCTCATCGGTGTGTGGCAGTAACATATATGAAGCTGGTTAGGCTTTTTACGCACGCCCTTTGCAACGGCATGAGAGCTGGAGAGTATCAGCTCATACTCAGACAGGTCGAACCGTTCAATCGCACAAGGCATGAGCGGCAGGTAGTTGCGGTATTTATTCTTTGCCATCGGCAGGTGCTGGATGAATGATGTCTGCGCCTTTTTACCTGATAAAAATACTCTGTCTTCTTCAGGAAGAAAATCTACCAAACTGAAGAGGTCCGCATCAGGGTAGAGTTTCAATACCTGCTCCAGCAGCCTCTCAGAACCGGCATATGTAACAAGCCAGTCATGTATAACGGCTGTCCTGAGTTTCATAAAATCACCTCTGCGACTATCTTCTCTATATCCCTTGAAAAATTATCAAGGTTAAATCTTTCTTCAGATGCCTTTCTGCAATTCTTTTTCAGCTTACTTAGCAGAGGAGGATCATTCAAAATATGCAGTATCTTTTCAGCAAGATCTTTTTCATCATTGGCGCGGAAGACAAAACCCGTCCTGCCGTCTTCGATAAGCTCAGGAGTTCCGCCGGCATCCGAACCGATCACAGGGACACCGCAGGCAAACGCCTCAAGCGCAATCATCGGACAGGCTTCAGATTTTGATGATATGACCAGAAGGTCAAGGCTGTTCAGGATCTCCGGAATGTCGGAACGATGCCCCGTAAAAACAATATTATCATTGAGGCCGAGTTCATCAACAAGGCCTTTCAGCTTGCCGGCATATTCCCTCATATGTTCCTGATGCGACCCGACAACCATGAGCTTCACAGGAATTCTATCCTTTATCAGCGCAACCGCCCTGAATAAAGTATCATGCCCCTTTATTGGAATGAGGTCAGCTATGATACCTATCTTCTTTTCCTCACTGCTTCTACCATCGATCATGGGGAAGACATGAAACTTTGCAGTATCAACGCCGTTATAAACAACATCTGTTTTATCCATCAGAGCGCTGTATTGAGCTTTTGCTGCTTTGGATACCGCGATCATTCTTTTCACAGAGCTGAACTTCCCGAAGAACTCCACCATTGATACGGCCTTTCTGTCTGAAAGGATATTGTGTATATGCCAAATGACCGGAACCCCTGCGATATTCCCTATGATCGCGCTCCACGGGAAGAGCCTTGTGCTGTTGACATAGAGCAGGCCTGCGCCTTTGATAATTTTATAAGACCTCAATAAAGCCGCAGGAGTGTAACGGATAAATCTAAAAACATCTCCTGCCCCTTTTTTACCAAGCTGATATGTGCCAAGTTCCAAGTAATGCACCTTGATCTTCTGCTGCTCAAGTGAATCTGAGAGAGCGCCTTTTGACGGCACGATGAATTCAAGTTCGAATCTCTCTTTAAGCTGCGCGGCAATATTTAACGCGGCCCTCTGGCCTCCCGCGATATTCGGAAGGCTCTCCCAGATAATTATCTTCCTTTTCTTCATTATCAGGCCAGATCAGACAAAGGGTTTTTTTTGTAAAGCCTGTGAAGAGGTTTAAATACAATGCGGTAAGGGAAGAACATTAAAAAATATAGAACGAAACAATAGATGCTGTCAAAGATAAAATGGCTGATCCTCTTGCGCG